>NZ_JAKKRO010000032.1:0-57450 GCF_025654235.1 Shewanella sp. SM32
CACCACTAACGCAGTGGAAGCAGTGCATCGTCAGTTTAGAAAACTGACCAAAACCAAGGGCGGCTTTGCCAACGAGAACAGTTTACTTAAGCTGCTTTACGCGGGTATATTAAAGGCCTCCGAACGCTGGAGTCACCCTGTTCAGAATTGGAATTTGACGCTATCGCAGCTATCAATCCACTTCGAAGGCCGTTTGGACGAATATATCGATCTGTGAAACTAACCTGACACAGAATTATGAACACCCTCCAGAAATCCAACCTGCAGTTCCGCCACCAACAATGACGACACTCTTTATTTCTTTTCTTGAAGTCATGATCTATGCCTGCTGATTACTTAAACGCTCAATTCGATTTCTTCTTTCGCTAGGCGATTAATTTGATGCAATGAGTTCAAATGGCTGTAAATCGGCGCTAAAAGGCCCCGTCGCTTGATATCTAAGAACTCATCTGAGTTGAGTTGATTTAACTTAGCTTCGTCGATGAAATAGATACCATTTATGCCGCGTTTTTCGCCTTTAATGTCAACAGTAAGACTTTGGGGAGAAAATAATTCTTTTTGTGCCAAAAATGCAATAATTGCCTTACTCATTTGCTCTTGTTCGAAGTTTTTTATAATACTGTCTTTACGCAATCTTAAAAACGCAGTTTCCTCTCCACCTTCAAACAATGCATTTCCCTTATCAGTGCTCACATGGGCGCTTTCTTCTCGTATCCCCACCCATACTTTATCCTGCTGTTCAGCACTCAACATTAAACCAAACGGATAGTTTTTAAGTATATTTGGAATATACAGCCCTAACCATTTGCCATCTTTTTGCTTCAAATTCTGTCCAGGTTTTAATCCAAGCATAATTACGGACTGATATTCTCCTGTTTCACTATGTTTAACAAAAACAACAGGAGCATCTACAGCAGCAAAGGCAAACTCATAAATTGAAATGGGTAGTAAGTGTTGCGCAGCAACATGTTCATAAGTGGTAGGAGTCACTTTCAGGTGCGCATGTTTTGCTGAGTCAAGTGGGGTGATTGAATTAGTCATATGAGCTCCTTGAGGGCTTCTTCTGATTGAATATTATTGAGATATAAAAAAAGGGAGCAAGCTCCCTTTTTCATTTATACATGAGTTAAATCGAGATTAGAATCGTACGCTAGCGCCTAATGTAATTCGGCGGGCCATGTTGTATTCAAATACAGGGAAGCCATCCGTAAAACCACTTAGATTAGATTGGAACTGATTGTTACCAAACTGACGTGAACCTTCTTCTAACAGGTTATTACCATCAAGTTTAATATCCATATAATCAGTAACATGCCAAATTGCACTCAAGTCCAAGCTACCAAATGCATCGTGTAAACGATTACCGTATGAACCAGTTTCACGGATCATATATTCACTACGCCAGTTATATGCTAAACGAACTTGGAACAAATCGTTTTCAAAATAACCAGTTAAGTTATATGAGTGCTTTGAACTATCGCTTAAGAACGGGTTGCGATCTGTATATGTATTTGGGCTAGTTTCACTATCAGTATAAGTGTAGTTAACAATTGAGCCGAAGCCGTTCCCAAAGTCTTGTTGATATTGCAGCTCTAAACCTTGGATTGTCGCCGATTCGCCATTGGCTTTCTCTTGCACAGTCCAACCACCAGCAACTTCATCAGGTTTTAACGTGCCAGTAAATGGGATATCGGCGCTATCTGCATGGTACTCACTAAAGGTTACGAAGTTTTTAACATCCTTCATAAACAAAGCCGCAGAAAGTAATGACTCTTCATTGAAATACCATTCAATGCCTAAGTCTATTTGATTAGCAATAAATGGTTTTAACCCGATATTACCAACAACCCATTTTTGGTTATTAGGCACATCATCATTTGCACCTAAAACGTTAGGGTTAACATACATGTCATCATACTGTGGACGAGCCATAACTCGAGCCGCTGATGCGCGCAATATGAGATCAGGTGCTAAGTCGAATGCTACGTTTAAGCTTGGTAACCATTCCCCATAATTAGCTGAAGCATCGGCTTTCTTACCATCAACATAGTACGTTGAGGTCGCTTCAGTACCCGCATAACGCACACCAAAGTTACCGCGTACACCTTCTGATGCAAAGTTAGCCATCACATAAGCAGCATAGTTATCTTCATCAATTTCACGGTATGAACCAAAATCTTCAGTCTCACCGATGATGCTCGATTTAGCCCAATCTTTTAGTGCATCTGGATCAAAACGAATAATATCGTATTCACTCGTACCTACAGCAAAAGTACCAGTATTTAAGCCTGCTGTTGATATGACAGGATTAAAGTCATCGGCTTGTACAAAGTCAAAACGTCGACTAGTTGTATTATGCTTCGCATATTTCAGACCCGTTTTAATGGCATTAACCACACCTAGATCTACATCAAACTTAATATCTGCTTGAATATAAGTTTCATCATCTGTTTTTGGTGTTTTATTAAAGTTACTGCCAGTACCCATTGCAAGCGAACCTGGATCATAAGTGGCTGTATCAAAACCATTTAAATCCCAAGTTTGATGACCATTGGTAAAGTCGTAAGTCGCACCATTTAATGCTGTACCACCCAGACCATCTTCAACAACCATTTCAAAATCGGTACCACCAGTAGAACTTGTATCACCGATTTGAGTCGTAAACTGGTATCCATCACCGCTATATTCCATCTTCAAGTCGAAAACTTGAGACTTCATTGTCGCTTCACGAGGACGAGCTTGCCAATATGCTAAGTTAACAGGGCCTGCAACTTGAGAACCTGACTGTGATGCATCTGGCTTATCACCACCACATAAACCGCAGCCACCAATCCATTCCGTGTTATCCCAAGCACCAGAACCAGGAGCACCTGACCATGAAGTGTCAGCTTGCGTAAACCATAATGCGTAGTTGGTGTTGTCCGCGGCCATTTGCATGTCCATCGCGTTAAACACAAAGTTTAATGAATCAGACGGGGCATACTGGAATGTTGCAGCAATAGCTGAACGTTCGCGCTCTTGTTCAAATGCGACAGGGCCAGCACCCCATTCCCAAAACGCTTCATCGCCTTGACGCTGCAAGCTACGATTTTGCATAACGCCAGAAACTAATACACCAAAAGTTTCATCATCATTCTTCCAGCTACCTAAGCCTGAAAATTGTGGATCTGTTTCACCCGAATCGCTTTGATATTGAGCTTCAGCAGAAGCAAAGAAAGTCATTGAATCCATATCCAATGGCTTACGGGTATTAACTACAACAGTACCACCCACACCACCTTCAGCTAAGTCCGCTTGGGATGATTTATAGACTTCTAAGTTACCAACTAATTCAGATGGTAATAATTCATAGTTAAATGAACGTTTTGCAGGCTCAAGAACAAACCAACCTGTTGAAGCTACGTTTTGTCCATTCAGAGTTGTCAAAGTCAGATCTTGACCCGCACCACGAATTGAAACACCCGCGCCTTCACCAAATTGACGCTGGATCGTGACACCAGGAATACGTTGCAGAGATTCTGCAACGTTTTTATCCGGAAATTTGCCAATGTCTTCAGCAGTAATCGCATCCACAGTACTGTCTGAGAAGCGTTTAGCATTTAAGTTAGCTTGCTGGGAAGCGCGAATACCGCGAACTTCAATTTTTTCAATATTTTCAGGTGCTGCGGTGGTTGTCACGGCGTCTGCAGCAACAGCGCTGATGGATACAGCACTGCCAAGTAGGATAGCAATATTTGTAGCTAGTACGGTTTTCTTAAAGGTTGATGGTCGCATCTCGTTTCCCTTCCATAACTTTATTATCGTTTTAGTATTCATAACCATTCCCCGCGGAATGACAACGCTGTCATGTCTAGTGCAAACATTACACAATAATTAACAGCCTTGCCACAACAAAATAACGATGGAAGCAAAAAAATGTCATAAAGCAGAATGTTGAATCAGTAGTTTTATTAAAAACCATTATAAAACATGAGCTTTAATATTATGACGTAAATTTACAACTCCCAGCATAATTGTAACAATGATAAATTAACGCCAATTTGTAACAATTCAGGATTGCTAAGCACATCAAAAGCTCGCACTATAAGATGTATAAGTCAGAAAAAACTGATAAAAAATGTAAGCTTGTAAATTGCAGGTAAAGAATTTACGTTCATAGAACAGTTAACCCCTCGCGACCTTAGACAAAGAGTTTTTACATCAATGAAAGTCACTATCAACGACGTAGCTAAATATGCTGGAGTGTCTATCAAGACAGTATCCCGTGTAACCAATAACGAACCTTCAGTGAAGCAGGCCACCGTTGACAAAGTGAACGAGGCGATAAAAGCACTTAACTACCAACCTAATTTAGCAGCAAGAAATCTAGCAGGAACTAAATCCTATGCTATTGGTTTTATTTACGATAATCCAAACGCTTACTATATTATTGATATGCAAAATGGGATCTTGTCAGCCTGTAAAGACAAGGGCTATGAACTTGTCATCCACCCTTGCAATGCCAAATCAGAGACCATATGTGATGAGCTTACAGCACTAGTCAAATATTCTAGGCTCGCAGGATTAGTACTAACACCTCCCTTGTCAGAAGATCCTAAAGTACTCAAAGCACTCACTGAAATTGATGCTAACTATGTGCGCATTATTGCGGGAGAAAAGGACAACGATCAGAATGGGTTGACTATTTTAGTCAACGATAAATTCGGTGCAGTTCAAATCACCCAGCATCTGATTGATTTAGGCCACAAGCATATCGCTTTTTTAAGCGGAGATTTACACCATGAATCCACCAAAGAGCGATTACTTGGTTTTAAACAGGCATTAACAATAAATAACCTAAAGCTGAATGAAAACTACATAATTGAAGGAAAGTACTCATTTGAGTCCGGTGTTGATGGTGCTAACAAGCTCATCAAACTAAAAAATCGCCCGACGGCGATTGTTGCTTGTAACGATGAAATTGCCGCTGGTGCACTTTTTGCGGCTCGTTTAGCGGGTTTAGACATACCCGTTGATTTATCAATTGTCGGTTTCGAAGATAGCCCATTCTCACGTCAAACCTGGCCTAAACTTACCACAGTACATCAGCCAAACGCAGAAATAGCTCAGGTTGCTACTGAATTATTAATAGCAAAACGTCGCGAGCAAGATGCCATATATTCTAGAACCTTTACTCCTGAACCTATCATTCGTGACTCGTCGGCAATTCCTAAACAATAAAAAAGAGAGCATATATGCTCTCTTTCTATCTCCTAAATCACATAGAAATCAATGTAATTTGAGCTTCGGACGCTGCCACTTCAATAACTTTTGTGCCACTCGATACACAATTGCCGAAAACCAACCATAAAGGCTGGCTAAATGCCTCTGATACAAAGAGATATACATCAATCTTGCTATATGGCCTTCAACAAAGAAAGTGCCAGAGCGTAGGTTCCCCATTAAATTGCCTACCGCAGAGAAGCGGCTTAAAGAAACTAATGAGCCGTAATCTTTATAAATAAAGGCCTTTTCAGGCTTACCTTGTAATCGATTAACGATATTATCAAACAAGGTATCAGCCATCTGAGCTGCTGCTTGCGCCCTTGGTGGAACAGGCTGGCCAGAACTTTGGATCAATAGAGCGCAATCGCCAAGGGCGTAGATATCTTGATGACCTTTCACTCGCATACAATCATCAACTTCTACCTGATTTCGCGGAGTAATGGGCAGTTTTGCAAAATGCTGAAATGCTTTTGGTCCTTTGACACCGGCAGCCCATACTTTTAAGCCTGCTTTAATCACATCGCCATCTTGGGTAATGAAACCATCACGAGTCACTTCTTTAACTTGAACACCGATATGTAAACGTATACCAATCTGATCAAGAACAGCCTGAGCCCTAGCGCTTACACGCTCTGGTAATTGAGGAAGGATTTTGGGGGACGCTTCAATCAAATGCACATCAAGATGATGCTTAGCGATATTCAGATAGCCGTACTCTTTAACAGACTCAATGACATGATGAAGCTCTGCTGCCAATTCAACCCCTGTCGCACCCGCACCGACAATACCAATGCTGACTCTTTCTTGCGTTTCGTTTAATTGAAGTAAAGCGTCGAGTAATTTATGATGAAATAAATTGGCATTTTCAAGGCTGTCTAAGAAAATACAATGCTCATCAGCACCTAATGTATTGAAACTATTAGAAACTCCACCCAATGCAAGCACTAAAAAATCATAATCGATTTGTCGCTGCTCTAAGAGCAACTCGCCTTCATCATTATAGACTGCGGCTAACTGAATCGATTTAGCATCCGGCTCACACTGCTCTATCTCACCACGAATATAGCGATAACCGTTTTTAAGTCCATGATCGCGATAGAGTAAACCTTCAATAGATTGATCTATCACACCAACAGCGACTTCGTGTAATTTAGGCTTCCATATATGAATAGGACTTTTATCAATTAAGCACACATCGACGACATCACTACCGCCCCATTTACGGCCCAACTTCGATGCAAGCGCTAAACCAGCAGCACCACCACCCACGATCACTATTCTTTTTGTAGCCAAAATGACAACCTCATAAAACTCATTTGCGAGGCTAAGTTATACCATGTTACAGATAAGAGATAACTACATTAGTTGAGTAAAACAGGCGATTTTCCATTAAAGATATTTCAGAAACCCAGCAGTACTATTTAGTTTTTCCATATGCTTAGGCAACAAAAAAGGGCCACTAGGCCCTTTAGAATCGTTCGTAAGCAGTTTATACCGCTTCTTCGTTTTCTTCACCCGTTCGAATACGGATAACACGTTCAACATCAGTGACAAAAATTTTACCATCACCAATTTTGCCTGTGCGGGCCGTTTCAACAATGACATCAATTGCTTGGTCGAGCAGATCGTCTTGGATCACTAACTCTATTTTTACTTTTGGCAGAAAATCCACCATATATTCGGCACCACGATACAACTCTGTATGCCCTTTCTGACGACCAAAACCCTTAACCTCCAGTACCGTCATCCCAGTTATACCAATTTCTGCAAGTGATTCGCGCACATCATCTAACTTAAATGGCTTAATAATGGCTTCAACTTTTTTCATTAAAAATTCCTCATCCCTTGCAATAACATAAACAAACAGAATAACACTAGCTTACACGGGGTTACGTCAATATTGAAGTGAATGTAGTGCTTTACTCATAAAACACAGTTTCTATAAAATCGCTTTTAGCACATAAAAGTCTAAAAAAAGTACTATGAATATTGCCTCAGATTTTATACTTACATTCTAGCCAGCACTAACTCGCTCGCGGGATGCAAGCGAAAAATAACAAGGATCTGTTATGAACTCCCATCGAAAAGGCTTTAGCCTGATAGAACTTATCACTACGATATCAATTTCAACAATCTTGTTAACAGTTGGAGCTCCTTCCTTGACCGATCTCAGCGATCAGATAAGAGCTGATACCAATATTAAAACTATCCAGCAGACACTTCAATTTGCGCGAAATACAGCTGTTAGTTATGGCTATAGGGTCACAGTATGCCCACTCGTAAATGGGAAATGTACTCAAGATTGGCAAAAGGGATTAACAATTTTCATTGATACAGGTGTAGTCGAAAGCTTCGATGCTAACGATAAAATTATTAGGGTCATTGATGAATTCGATTCGAAAGATTTTTTAACATACAATAAAAGTTCGATAAAATTTCAACCTGATGGGTTAGCTTCTGGAAGTAATGGTACTTTCAAGTATTGCCCACGAACAATTGATAGCAAAAATTCCCGTGCAATCGTTGTTAATCAGGCGGGTAGAGTTCGCCTTTCTACCGCAAAGAATATCAATTGCGATTAAATTTAAATATATACTCCCTATTATAATTTAATTATATAAAAGCAAGAAAATCAATTTATTGGGTATATTGAAAATATAGAATAGATACTGACCATTAGAGTCTCCTCGCATATACTTAGCTAAGTTTTAACGAGGATAGCTACATGTTAATTATTTCAAGAGGATTTACCTTAGTCGAACTGATGGTCACAATTGCCGTAGCAGCAATCCTACTAGCCATAGGGGTTCCATCACTTACGTCGCTATACGAAGGGACACGCAGCGCTAATGAAATACGAAAAATTAGTGATGTGTTTGCTTTTGCAAGAAACCAAGCTGTCAACTATGGCGCAACAGTAACAGTCTGCCCATACGCGGCATCACCATGCGGCACAGACTGGAATAAGGGGTTCAGTGTATATATTGACAATGGAGGTGCCAAGAATGTATTGAAAGTGATAGATAGTTTCAATACACACGATGTAATTTCCCTATTAGGGCCCGCCGATAAAAAAATTGATTTTACACCCGATGGTTTAGTCTCAGTTGAAACATCAATTATCTATTGTTCAAATGGGCAAAGTGACAATTCTAAAAGCATCAACATTAGCACTTCAGGTTTAATAAAAGAGGGCGCAGATGGGAAAAGCTGCACATAAACTATGGGAGACTAAATCTACCGTTCACTACCCTAAAATAATATTATCCTTAAATCGTTCGTTGTTAACATTTAAAAATACATGCTGATGTTTATCTAGGTGTTAACTTATCCAAAACTTGCGCCTTAGTATTAGTAAATTCAGCGTTTAATGCGACACACTCCTCAACACTATAGATGTAATATTTCGATCCATCATTTGATTGGCGAGTAGTACCAACAAGGCTAGCCATTCTCACATTCATTTCACTACTCTTCCAATGATAGAAGGCAATCTCAGCACTTTTCTTTGATGTAATGTAGCATTTGAAGTCTTGTTCGCTGACTGTTGCTCCAGAGTCAGCCCAAACTAAGCTTGGTAAGAAAGCCACCGTTATAAAGAGGTTTATTAATTTCATTTCCAACACTCCGCACTCGGACCTTTTGCCCCAGTATCTGATATTGTTAAAGGAGAGCACGAGGCATCACGGCTAGCCTGAACCCCTTGAGCAACTGCCTTAATCGTAAAGCTTGATGCACCACTTGATGATACAGAGTAATGTTTGTGTTCAGTGATATAAGGGTTGGCCCCTACAAGTTTTGTTAAATCAGTAGCATATTTTTTATTATCGAGATAATACTGTTCCTGCAAGTTTGCTATACGCATCAAAGCAGCTAACCCTTCTGATCTTGCACTCTGAGCAATGTACTGCGTATAAGAAGGGTATGCAATCGATGCCAAAATACCAATGATCACGACGGCGATCATCACCTCTATCAGGGTAAAACCTTTAAGTTGAACCTTCATAAATTAATAACTCATTCATTTATATGATAATAAATTTTATTAACACCTAACCCAGAAGCAACGTTGATTGTTCCTGTATAATCCCCATTTTCATTTTTCTCACCTTTACCAACTCCAATAATATAGATATAGGGATCTTTACCGGATTCAGGTGCAGGAATAACAATCTGCGGTGTATCCGGTACACGTTCACCCAGTTCATAATATAATTGAGAAAAGGATCTCGTTCCTTTGTGCAGATCGAACGGATATAATTTGCCAGAACCAGACACCAAACACACGTTATCGGCAACCGAGTCTGCAGGGGGAGAATAAGAAGTGAAATAAACTTTGCCTTGGACAATCAAGGCAGCTGTTAAACTCTTTTCACCTAGACCACTAAAATCATAGAACCAGCCGAGTTTTTTACCGAAACTTATGTTGTCGGCTTCAGACGCAGGTGCATTAGAAGTCACATCATAGAGATCATTGATTGTGATCGCCTCGGGAATATCACCGCCAGTAAAACTCTTAGTCACCACATTACGATCTTGCAATGTAAAAAACATATCATTGATATCAGTAGATGATGGGTGGGGTCGCGTTCCACTTCCAATCACCACCGCATCATAGGGAACATTTTGATAAGTTTTAGTCGTAGTAGTACCACTCTCTGTTGTCACCTTAACTTCGGATAAATTAGTAAACATCGTTTGTGCTACAACAGGTTCTGCATAAAAACGACGATTATTACTATCAGTACCACCTAAAGAAGCAAATTTAAATGCACTCCAACTCGACTTACTTGCACTTGGAAGATCAATGCGCCAGACATTTGCACCGACATCGGAGGCATAAATCCTATCTGTATACCCATCATTATTACTATCAAGTACGGCGACTGAGTTTGGAATGCTATCCTGAATACCCGAAAGTACTGTTGCACCCGATGCAGAGCCACCAAATGAATGAATCAAAGTTCCCTTCTCTGCATCGACAATATAAACCGCACGACCGACCGGAGAAGATGAAGGAGTTGCATCAAAACTAACATCGTAGCCACCACCAAAAATGAGTACAGGCTTTTCATAACCAACGATTTTCGTCACTATAGGCTCAGACCATGTTTGTCCAAGATCAGAAAAACCATCCGTTGATGGATTAATAGTCCACATTAGAGAAGGGCTATCAGGGTTTGTCACATTGAGGGCATAATAAGACGAGCCACCTCGACGCATCCCCATATAGACCCATGCTTTAATCACTTTACCCTCAGCATCAGTTTCTGTGTAAGCAACTGGAGATGAATCCATTCCGTATACTGTGTGTACACCTGAAGGATCATTACTTCTCAGTTCTGTTAAATTAGGCAATAACTCATAGGGAATAAAGCCCCAAGTCTCTGATACAGATTCGCCCGCATCTTTAAACATATGCACAACACCTTGATTAGTGCCAAGCATGATACGAATATCAGTCGCGCTTTTTGTGCCGAAATTGAGTGCAAGTGGCTTAGAATGAAGAGGATCACCCATAACATCATTACGTTTATCTGTCGTACTACCATCTTTATTATCGTCGTCGACATCTATCCCATTAAGCCAATTTAACGTATTAGCAAGCTCATCTACGCTAGTTCTCATATAGCTAGCTAGCGCAGCATCACCGCCTGCTGCAGTTTGTGCATTAGCAAGTGTTAAAGGCGTTAAACTGGAGGCCCCATTTAAGTTACTTACAATATTCCTAACTTCTTGCTTTCTGATTTGTGCCGCGACTCCGCCGACTTCAACTTTATTCCCATCCTTTTGCGCAACACAATCCGACCATATAGTACAGGCACCATCTTTAATATTGCCGTTATCTGCTATAGCTGCATTCCCTTTACTATCAACCAATGTTCCATCTGCGGTTACTTTTAATTTTTTTAAATTACCGCTCCAACGAGGTCCTTTGCCTGGGAGAAACATAGCGTAATAAGCGGCATCAAATGTCTGAGTCCTATCAAAATTATTACTAGCAATACTTGGAGATGTAAAACTTGAATCAATATTCAAAATATTTGATAACGCATCATTAAGTGCATTCTGTAGTTCAAGACTGTTCTGAGCAGCAAAATATAAACCACCACCTCTTTTAGCCGTCTCAGCAAGTAAAGGTGCGGCATCTTCTGCACCTTTACTAAAACCAATAGTATAAGTACGAACATTCTGCATTTGTTCAGTATTTGAACTGTCCAATTTGTTAATTAAGTCGTTATTAAACATATAACTAGCTAATGCGGGCAAATAGCTTGCTGTATCTAGATTTTTAGAAAATGAAGAGTAATCCCCTTCCTTACTTCCAGTGGCAGTTAAACTAATAACGTCATTATTCGCATTTTTATCAACTGTTGGAGAGCCATCAGTGACATAGATAACATAAGCAATATCCGTACATACTTTAAATGGACTTGCGTAGTTACCACTCTTCTCCACTGAACTATCATACGGGGGTTTATTTCCTACATACGAGCCATAATCAGTATCACTATGACCATATTTAACGCCCTTACCTGCAAAGTAACGGTAAGCTTCATACATAGTCTCACATAGTGGTGTATTTGTTTTTGCTGGCAAACTATCAATAGTAGATAATAAACTAGCACGCGTACTATCCGTCATCTGAGTAATGCCAGATACAATTCGACCACCGTCTCGATTACCTTCATTTGGATAATTATAATTAAATACAGCAAGTCCAAAATCCACTGTTGGAGTTGAACTAATAATATTAGAAATCGCTTTCTTCGCAATTTCTAGTCTTGAAATTTTTACCGTTGGTAATTTTCCCGCTTTAGATAATCCGTACCATCTTAGGTAATTATCAGTGTACAAGGTAATAGGTTGTCCAACACCAAAGTCAGTATTATTTGCTGCGGCTAAAGCATTGGTCCAAGTTGTTCCTGGTAGTGAGGAAGTAAAATATGGATACGCTTTCTTTTTACTACCTGACCCCGTTGTTACCCCGTTAGCAGGAAATCCATTAGGATATGATGATGAATTACTCGGATTTATTTGAGAAATATCTTCCCAACAATCAATTACTTTTATTGCTGTACCGTTTGTTTCAGGTAGTTCTTTCCAAACACCAGTAGTACCACTTGATGTGAACTCTCTTATATACCCAGTAAAACGACCAAACTCTGCTAATGCAGCTTTGCTTTGACTACATCCATTTAAACTAGCTTTAAAATTACGCTTATCAGAGCTAGTATCAGGGGTGGGTAATCCTCCACCGCCAACAGCATAATAAATAAGAGTATCACTATACCCAGAACCACTTACGGCTGGGTAGTCATAGTTAGGGTCATAATCTACAACCTGAGTAATTTCTTCAGTCGACATACTTCCTGAGTTATCAAATATAACGAGCACTTTAGGTCTTGCGCCCGTTCGAGTTGTTGATTCTTTTACATATAACTCAGTATCGTCACTAAAGGAGAAAGCCGACACAAAAGTCAGCGCAAGTAGTATAGAACAAGCCAGCTTTTTAATAATCATATCTAACTCCCAGTTAAAACTTCTTGCTCCACACCTGCGACAACAGTGAGTTGGCCCAGTTTATCTCTACCAAATTCTGCTGTACTACTAATCTCAACACGCCGACAGCTGATTAAATTACCACTATTTGGCCTTGTACTCCGCTGGCATCCAACATCTGTTGCACTAATGACAACATTACCTGCAGCATCAACTTCATAAGGAATTGGCGTTAACGTTTGGTTAGAACCAAATTCAACCACAGATGAAATCTCAGATAGTTTGGCTAAGCTAGCACCTTTATTGGCTTCGATTGCCGCCTCTAAGCCACCATCAGCAACAGACTTAGCCTCTATACGTTCTGATCCTGCTCCAGACATACGCATAGATTGGGTCGAATTAACAGCCAAAGCGACACCAATAATAGTCATAAGCAACAATATGATAAGTGCAAAAAATAATACAATTCCTTTTTGCTTTTTCATCTTACCAACCTTCTAATTTCTAATTAACACTGGATTAGCAAGCACCATAGTCGTCGAAACTATCTTGCGTCGATAATGATCATTCAAATTTTTAATTTCCTTATCGCCCAGAGTATAAGTAGTTTCATTGGTGTAACTTTTATCTTCATCAATAGCACGAACCAACAAGAAAACCCTTAAGGCAACAAGCCTTTGAAATAATTCGTTGTCCCACATTAATGTGGTTACATTTTCTGCAGGCATAAAACTATCGGCGGTATCATCTCCATTACTATCAAAACCATAAAGAATACGCATATTCTCAATGCCTTCAACTAACTGCTCTTCGTTATTCATGCCATTATTCTTGGTTAATGTTTTTCGGCGTAGAACAGGTACAGAACCATCATTTTTAATAAAATAAATATGATGCTGATATTCCCAAAAACGAGCATTTTCGAGTACTGGATTGGGAGGATTACCGCCTTTAAACATCACAGCTTCACTCGAAGTTGCAGCCATATAAAAACGCTCGCCATTGGGATTAGTCACTGGTGGGCCAACTAATCTTTTAATTTGAATGACATCCGTATTCTGATTCACACCTGATAAGCAACTTAATGTATCCCCACTCTCGCCCTCTTCATATCCCCATAGACGCCTAAAGTGTGCAGGTTCAGCATTAGGTAAAGTACCGTTATTTACACCTGCACCAATACAATCATTTGCAACACCATCCCTCAAGGTCATATTGGTTCCAAGTACAAAATCAGTTCCCGTTATGTCCCCCATAAAACCTAACTGACTAATGTCTCTTTCCATGAGCGACAAAGCTATTCGTCCATTTTCTTGCAATTGGTTAAACTGGCTCGTTGTGATCACATTGGAAGAAGACATACTAAACATGCCAAAAAGCCCAAGAGTGAGAAATAAGCCAATGACCATAGAGACCATTAGCTCAACCAGCGACATCCCTTTCTCACAGTTTTTTAAATTATCCATACATAGTTAACCTAAATAATCATTGTCGAAAGAATAAAAAGCCGCCTACGCGTACCAATATCTTCTCCACATTCACTCCCAGAATAACTTGTACCCGCGCCCTCTCGGATCCCTCTCCACGCAATTGAGACCGTTACAGTTGAACCATCTACATTAATGCAAGCTGTTGGAGAGTCTAACCCACCAACATTCTGGCTATCCATAACTTCGGCAGCCCCCATAAAACTCTGTTCCCACTGGTAAAGATCCCAAGCTTCAGTCTCTTCTGGAGTACATATACTCACTGCGCCAACAGCAACGTCACAAACATTGCCTGGTTTATTAAGAGAGCCAGTATACTCACCAGCGTAATTACCCAGCTGCGCTCTATTCAGCTTCATTCGATTAATTATATCGTTTGCATAATAGGAGGCTTGAGTTTGCTGAAAGGATTCAAAGCTGCCACGCTTTGCAACAATATGCAGATTAAAAATACCAATTAAGCCAATGACTAAGATCACTAACGCAACAAGCACTTCAATTAATGAGAAGCCTCGTTGAAATTCCCTTTGTGTCAACCTTTCGATTTTAGTCATATTTTTGACAAGCTTTTCAGCTATTTACCTTTAAAAATCTTAGTATTACGATAAAAACTACCAACAGTTAATAATAGATGAGTAAAATGTAAGTAGCCAGTAACATTAGCACATAAGCATTGACATCATTATGCTTTGAATGAATTTGAGACAATAAAAAAGAGGCTTATAGCCTCTTTTTTATTGACGATTAAACAGTACACAGATTTAACGTAATTCGGCTGGCACAGCAAAAACAGTGTCTTCTTTACGCCCTTCAACTTCAGTCACAACACTAGGAGCAAGTTTAGCGATTGCTTGAACCACTTGTTGGACTAAAACCTCGGGGGCTGAAGCTCCAGCGGTGACGGCTACACGTGTAACATTATCAAACCAACTAGACTCAACATCATCTGCAGTATCCACTAGATAAGACTGGGTTCCTGTTTTCAATGCTAGCTCGCGTAAACGATTAGAGTTAGAGCTGTTCTTTGAGCCAACAACAATCAATAAATCAACGTCTGCAGATAAATTGCGTACCGCATCTTGACGATTCTGCGTTGCATAACAAATATCGTCTTTTCGCGGACCTTCTATAGAGGGAAACCTTTTCTGTAACGCAACAATAATGTCCAAAGTATCATCTACAGACAAAGTAGTTTGTGTCACGAAGCAGAGATTATTGGGATCGCGCACTTCCAAAGCTTCAACATCAGCAGGCGATTCAATCAGATAAACTCCACCATTAGGATTATCGTATTGACCCATAGTACCCTCGACTTCAGGGTGCCCTTCATGGCCAATCAGGATGCACTCAATACCTTTGCGGCTGGCACGCGTCACCTGAAGATGTACTTTAGTCACTAAAGGACACGTCGCATCAAAGACTCTCAGCCCTCTCGCCTTAGCTTCTTGTCTCACCGCTTGAGATACACCATGGGCACTGAAGATAACAATGTTGTTATCCGGCACTTGATCTAACTCTTCGACAAAAACCGCACCGCGATCCTTCAGATTCTGCACGACATAGCGGTTATGCACGACTTCATGGCGAACATAAATAGGCGGCGAAAATAATTCCAACGCCCGTTCAACAATACTGATAGCACGATCAACACCCGCACAGAAACCTCGCGGGTTAGCGAGCATAATGTTTAAACTTGGGCTAGTAGGATCGAGTTTCATCTTAAAATACCTTTACTACGTCCAGTTCAAAAGTGATCTTGTGTCCTGCCAGAGGATGATTAAGATCGACTGTGATGGAATCACCCGCAACATCACGGACAATACCTGGGATCTCACTACCACCAGGGCCTGCAAAACTCACAATCACGCCAGCCTCTAAACTCATGTCAGCCGGAAAACGGCTTCGATCTAGATAATGGATAGCATCAGGATTGGATTCGCCAAAGGCATCAATCGCTTCAAGCGTGAAACTGTGCTTATCACCTTCAGCAAGCGTCACCAGCTGCGCCTCAAATACAGGACTTAAAGTACCATCACCCACATTTAATCGAGCCGGTTTACCCGAGGCTTTAGTGCTATCGGCAGTTGAGCCATCAGCAAGCACAATGTTCATGTGGCATAATAATGAACGTGTCACAGTCACTTTTTAACCCCTTCAGCGCTATCAGCTTCAGACTTATCGCTTACAAATGCATCCCAAATAATCAGCACTGCACCGACACAAATAGCAGCGTCGGCAATATTGAATGCTGGATAATGGCTCTTATTCCAGAAGAAATCGATAAAATCAACCACGAAACCATGCATCAATCGATCGACTAAATTACCTAAAGCACCACCAATCACTAAGGTGTAAGCTAGATTCAGTTTCCACAAAGAAGACGATTGCTTACGCAACCACACAGTCAATAACGTACTGAATCCAATCGCAACAATCGTAAACAGCCAGCGCTGCCAACCTCCAGCTTCACTTAAAAAACTAAAAGCTGCACCATAGTTACGTACATAAGTGAAATTAAAGAAGGGCAATAATTTCACTGATTCATACAAATCAAAATTGGCTAAGACCCATTGCTTAGATAGCTGATCGGCTAAAAACACCAATACAGCTACCCAATACCAACGTAAGCCACTGTCTTTCCAAGTTAATGGCATACAGATCCTTTACGCAAACTGACGAACTTCGCCGTCACCTTCAATATTGGTTACGCAGCGAGTACAAAGTGTTGGGTGAGCCTCAATAGTGCCAACCTCTTCTCTGTGGTGCCAACAACGCTCACATTTCTCAGCAGTGCTTGATGCGACCACTAATTTCAGTGATGCCAACTCAGTCTCAACCGCTTCCAATGTCGCATCGGCTAAAGGCAATACTTTGGCTTCAGAGGTCAACAACACAAATCTCAACTCATCGCCGATATGAGTTAATTGCTCAGTCAAGGTAGCATCCGCAAACAAGGTCACTTCAGCTTCTAATGAGCCACCGATACGTTTGTCACGACGCGCTTGTTCAATCACTTTGTTGACTTCATTACGCACGGTTAGTAACTGCTGCCAATAGTCATCGCTCAAATCAGTCGCTAAGGTGACTGATTTCAAACCTTGATACCATTCTTGGGTAAAGACATAAGCATCACGCTTGCCAGGCAGTAATTGCCATACTTCGTCAGCAGTGAAGCTTAAAATTGGCGCAATCCAACGCACCATGGCCTCAGAGATCAGATACAGCGCCGATTGACAACTACGGCGCGCATGGCCTTCTTGCTTAGCCGTATATTGGCGGTCTTTAATGATATCCAAATAGAAACTGCCTAACTCAACCGAGCAAAACTGCATCAGTTTTTGAGTCACTATATGGAAGTTATATTGATCATAGGCTTCGATGATTTCCTGTTGCAGCGCAGCGGCACGGCGAACAACCCAACGATCTAACGCCACCATATCTTCAACGGCCACTAAATCCTTAGCGGGCTCGAAACCGTTTAAGTTGGCTAATAAGAAACGCGCAGTGTTGCGAATACGACGATAGGCATCGGCACTGCGATTTAAGATTTCGTCTGAAACCGTCATCTCACCGCTGTAATCTGTTGCCGCAACCCATAAACGCAGAATGTCGGCGCCTAATTTGTTGGTTACCGTTTGTGGTGCAATCACGTTACCAATAGATTTTGACATCTTACGGCCTTTACCATCGACGGTAAAACCGTGGGTAAGCACTTGCTTATACGGTGCTTTGCCATTCATTGCGGTTGAAATCATCAAAGATGACATAAACCAACCGCGATGTTGATCGCTACCTTCAAGATACAAGTCAACACCGTGTCCGTGGAATTCAGGACGCGCCGCTACCACTGACGAGAAGGTTGAACCTGAGTCGAACCAAACGTCTAAGGTATCGGTTACTTTACGGTATTGTTCCGCTTCATCACCCAGCAATTCTGCGGCATCAAGGTCCCACCAAGCTTGAATACCCTGCTGTTCGATACGATTCGCCACGCGTTCCATTAACGACACGCTATCAGGGTGCAACTCTTCGGTTTCTCGGTTCACAAACAGCGTGATAGGCACACCCCAAGTACGTTGGCGTGAGATACACCAGTCAGGGCGGTTTTCAACCATTTTTTCGATACGACTTTGTCCCCAATCAGGGATCCATTGGGTTTGCTCGATTTCTTTCAATGCTTGCGTACGTAGGCCGTGGTTATCCATAGAGATGAACCACTGCGGTGTCGCGCGGAATATAATTGGTGTTTTGTGGCGCCAGCAATGTGGGTAGCTGTGACGGTAAGCCACGTGATTCAGCAAGGCACCTTTTTCTCTCAGCAAAGCTACGACGTTATCGTTAGCTTTAAAAACATGTTGCCCAGCAAAATACTCAGTATCAGGCTTGTATACACCGTTGTCGCCAACAGGGTTTGCGACTTCTAAGCCGTACTTTTGACCAACAACAAAGTCGTCTTGACCATGACCCGGTGCAGTATGAACGATACCGGTACCCGCATCAGTAGTGACATGATCGCCTAAAATTGCAGGCACATCAAAATCCAAGAACGGGTGATTAAAGCGGACAAGCTCAAGCGCAGCGCCTTTGGTTGTACCAAGCACTGTATGGCTTTCGATGTTATAGCGAGTCAGGCAAGATTCAACCAAGACTTCAGCTAAAATAAGCGCTTGCGTCACACCGTCTTTTTCGAATTCGACTAAGCTGTAATCCAGTTCAGGACTCAAAGACAAGGCGCGGTTCGCTGGTAGCGTCCATGGCGTGGTCGTCCAAATCACCATAGAAACAGGATGTGAGTAATCGCTTACCCCAAACTTAGCCGCAACGGCTTTGCTATCGGCAGCCACAAACGCCACATCGATAGCAGGTGATGTTTTGTCTTCGTATTCCACTTCAGCTTCAGCTAAGGCAGAACCGCAATCAGTACACCAATGCACTGGCTTAACGCCTTTATGTAAGTGACCACTCTCAATCACTTTCGATAAAGAACGAACGATATTAGCTTCCGTTGAAAAATCCATCGTTAAGTACGGATTTTGCCAATCACCCAGCACACCTAAACGGATAAAGTCTTCACGTTGACCGTTAACTTGCTCGGCGGCGTATTTACGACATTCTTCACGGAATTCTGCCGCAGAGATTTTTTGACCTGGCTTACCCACTTTTTGCTCAACTTTCAGCTCAATAGGCAAACCATGACAATCCCAACCTGGTACATAAGGTGCGTCAAAACCAGACATAGTTTTTGACTTAACAATAATGTCCTTGAGGATTTTATTAACTGAGTGACCAATATGAATACTGCCATTCGCATACGGTGGGCCGTCATGCAAAATGAAGGGAGTACGGCCAATTCGGCTATCACGGATCTGTTGATACAAACCGTCTTTTGTCCAGCGCTCTAACATCTCTGGCTCGCGATTTGCCAAATTACCACGCATCGGAAACTCTGTTTCCGGCAAATTCAAAGTAAATTTATAGTCGCTCATTGATCCTATACCGTTAATTAAACTGATAAATTTCAGCCTGCATCATTACCAAATAAAGCTCTGGCTTCATTTGCATCATTTAAAATCTGTTTTTTTAGCGCATCCAATGAGTCAAAAGGTTGCTCATCTCGGAGTTTAGCCACCAACTCGACTTCAACATGTTTGCCGTAAATGTCACCTTCAAAATCAAAAAGATGCACCTCAAGCTGACACACTTGACCGTTCACTGTCGGGCGAAACCCAATATTGGCTACGCCCTCATAAATATCGCTGTTATCCCAATAACATTTAACCGCAAACACACCGCGTACCGGCACAACATTGCGCTTTAAGGCGATATTAGCGGTGGGGAAACCAATTGTGCGGCCAATTTTTTGCCCATGCGCTACACGACCACTCAAGGTAAAAGGGTGCCCTAATAGGCGTCTAGCCTGTTCAAGATTGCCCTTCGCCAATTGTTCACGCACAGCAGTCGAGCTCACTCTTTGCGAGCCCAGCATAAAACTTTGAGTGCTGACCACAGTAAAGCCATATTGGATACCCGCCTGTACTAGCATTTCAAAATTGCCTTTACGGCCTTGACCAAAACAAAAATCATCACCGACGACGAGGTATTTGACACCCAGTTTGCGGACCAACAATTCTTCAATAAAATGCTCTGCAGGTTGATTAGCAAAAGTGCGATTAAAGTTAACACACACTAACCGCTCAACCCCAAGTTCATCGAGCAAAATGACTTTATCACGTAATAAACTTAAACGAGCCGGCGCGTTGTCGCCGCTAAACAATTCTTGCGGCTGAGGTTCAAACGTCATTAATGTCGATGGCAACGATAACTGCTTCGCCTTCTGCACTAAGCTCGCAATCACCTGTGCATGACCACGATGGACGCCGTCAAAATTACCTATAGTCAATACACACCCGTGGTGGGATGACAAAATGTTATGTATACCGCGGATTAATTCCATAACGTTAGACAACTGCCAAGCGCAAATCGGCTGATTATATAACAGCTAGCGATGAGAATCAGCAATCAAGCTCCCCGTTTAATTGACCAAGGACGAATTCCGAGCAAAAGCAGACACAATAAGTAACTGACTGCCCCAACTAAAATTAAGCCTATCAAGGCTTTCGCACGATCGAACAAATGCCAATCTAACCAAATTTGTTGTGAAGGCAAAAAGTAATACAAGACTACCACCATCAAGGCTGTAGAGACCACGGCTTTAGCAAAAAACACCATAGTCGGCCTAGAAACACGATAAACGCCAGCTAAATGCAAGCCTCGGTATAGTAATGTGGCGTTTAGCAATGCTGACATTGAGGTCGCAATCGCCAGTCCAACATACCCAAAAGGAATAGCAAACAGCAAGTTAAAGCCCATGTTTGTGATCATGGCAATAATGCCATAACGCACAGGTGTTTTGGTATCTTGACGAGAGTAATAGCCAGGAGCAAGCACCTTAATCAGCATAAAGCTAAGCAAACCACTACCATAAGCCATCAAACTATAGGAAGCCATTTCAACATCATGCAATGAAAAAGCGCCGCGCATAAATAATACCATCAGCATGGGCTTTGCGAGCACGATCAACCCCATCATAGCCGGTAGACCTAGCAGTAGAATCGCTTTAATCCCCCAATCCATCGTCTTGCCAAAGCCCGCACCTTCGTCATTCACATGGTTTCGTGACAGCGCAGGTAAAATCACAGTAGCAATCGCGATCCCAAACAATCCTAAGGGAAATTCGAGTAAACGGTCGGCATAATAGAGCCAACTTATTGAACCCGTCATCAAAAAACTGGCGATAAATGTATCAAATAGCAGGTTAATCTGTGAGACAGACACGCCAAACAATGCTGGGATCATCAAAGTTCTGATTTTCACCACGCCTGGGTGATGCCAGCCCCAAGAAGGCTTGACGAGCGCATTTTCACGCAACAAAAAGGGAATTTGAAATAGGAACTGAATCAAACCACCACAAAAAACGCCCCAAGCCAAGGTAACCTCAGGCTGGGTCGATGTAGGCGCATAGAAAATAGCCGCCGCAATAATTGCCACATTGAGAAAAACGGGTGTAAAAGCCGATACCGCAAAACGGCCTCGGGTATTTAAAATTGAGCCCGCTAATGCCGTAAATGTGATAAACCACAGATAAGGAAAAGTAATTTTAAGCACAACGGTAGCGAGTTCAAATTTAGCACCATCTGGCTCGTTGTTAAGCCAAGCGATGAACCAACCACCACCGAATAAAGCTGACAATACAGGTGATGCAACCACCCCCAAAAGGGTCACTATTGTCACTAGTAAACCTAATGTGCCCGCAACTTTACTCAATAAATCACGAGTCTCTTCTGCAGTATGTTTCTCTTGGTACTCAGTTAAAACAGGTACAAACGCCTGTGCAAAAGCCCCTTCAGCAAACAAACGGCGTAAAAAATTAGGAATTTTATTTGCAAAGAAAAACACATCAGCACTTGTCCCTGCGCCCATCAAATTAGCAACAACCACATCCCTAACTAGACCTAAAACTCGGGATATCAATGTCATAGCACTAACAATCAGGCCAGATTTTAATAATTTTCTACTCAAACGTCCCCCAGACCCATATCGAATTGATTAGGTGATACATCTCAAAAAATCGATTCAGGCTCTGTCACACTGCGGTAATAGCTGCTAGAATTGCGCCACATATTACACGAGTTGGGTCGAAGATAGCCAAGGCAGGTTGGATTAATTTATCTTTATGATGAATATTCAATCATAGTCATTGACAAAGTGACTAAATGCAGGCATATTCCTCGGCCTTTAAAAGTATCAAATCCAGTTTTTAGGAGTTGCACCTTGGCTAATAGCAAGTCTGCAAAGAAGCGCGCGCTTCAATCTGAAAAGCGTCGTCAGCATAACGCCAGCCGTCGCTCAATGTTACGTACATACGTTAAAAAAGTAATCGCTGCAATTAAAGCAGGCGATCACAAAACAGCAACAGAAGCTTTTGCTGTTGCACAACCAATCGTTGACCGTATGGCGACTAAAGGTCTTATTCACAAGAATAAAGCCGCTCGTCAAAAGGCACGTTTGAACGCTAAGATCAAAGCAATCGCTGCTTAATCTATAACATAGCAAATGAAAAAAACCGGCAATTGCCGGTTTTTTTATATCTGAAAAACACTATTAATGACAATAAATGTTGTTCAATAAGTGAATCATCTCCCGTACTTCATCACTCTTGAGTGAATAAAATACCGTTTGCGCTTCTTTGCGTGTGGTTACTAAATTATCTTTGCGTAACCAAGCAAGATGTTGTGATAGTGCCGATTGACTTAAGCCTAATTTTTTATTCATTTCGCCAACGCACATTTCTCCTTCATTCAATAAATAACAAAGAATAAATAAACGGCGTTCGTTCGCGAGTGCCTTTAATAGCACTACGGCATGATCGGCTCGCTCCTGCATTAATTCAATATTCATTACGCACTTTCTCTCCTAAAACTAACCCCTGCGCTAATATAGCGTCGCCTTACGGATATAGTCGGGACATAAAGCACACTTTTTGCTAGATTGTTTTTAAAAATGGGACATGCTTAATAAAAATAAAGGAAATCTAATGAAGCCCTATCAAACTACACTTCTCTCGAGTCTTTTAATCGGGAGTTTAAGTGCGTGCCAAACTCAAGTAGAAACTGCCCCTAGTGAAGTCATTCAATTACAACAGGCAGCATTATCTTCGCAATTAAGCTATGACTTAGTCGAGTCACTCACGGTTGAAGTGGGTCCAAGACTTGCTGGAAGCCCAAAAGATATCCTCGCCGTTAATTGGGCGATAAATAAACTGACCAGCCTTGGTTTTGACCGTGTTTATAAAGAAGCCGTACAAGTGCCAATTTGGGAGCGCGGTGAAGCCAAATCCAAAATCACCGTCCCTGTAGAACAGCCGTTGGTCATTACTGCGCTTGGTGGCAGTATTGCGACTCCTGCTGGAGGTATACAAGCTAAAATCGCGCGCTTTGATAGCCTAGAGGCATTACAACATGCCAAGCCTGAAGATGTGCAAGGTAAGATTGTTTTTATTGACCAAAAAACAGAGCGCCATATCACTGGTGAAGGTTATGGTAAAAGCGTTGGTGGCCGCTCGAAAGGGGCAGTCGCTGCAGCACAAAAAGGGGCTGTTGCTATCGTGATCCGCTCTATTGGCACAGATCATGACCGCATGGCCCATACTGGCATCATGCGCTACCAAGATGGCGTGCCTAAGATCCCCGCTGCTGCCATGTCAAATCCCGATGCTGATTTGGTTGGTGCATTGCTAAAACGCGATCCTAATGCCCTGCTCGAATTGCATATGTCGCCAAAAAACTTAGGTTTTAATACTTCCTACAATGTCATTGCCGAAGTAACGGGCAGTAGTAAGCCCAATGAAATAGTGCTCATTGGTGCTCATTTAGATTCCTGGGATGAAGGTACTGGCGCGATTGATGATGGCGCTGGTGTCGCCATTGTGACGGCTGCAGCCAAGCATATTCAAGATCTCCCCATAAAACCCGCTCGCACTGTTAGAGTAGTGCTATATGCCGCTGAAGAAGTTGGGCTCGTTGGCGGTAAAGCGTATGCAGAGGCTCATAAAGCTGAATTACCGCTGCACTACATAGCTGCAGAGTCTGATTTTGGGGCCGGTAGAATTTATCAAATCGATACTAAAGTGAATGAGAACATATTCACAGAAGTGCAGCAGGCGCTCAGCCCTATGTCATTCAATGGCGTTGCACTGGGCAATAACCAAGCTTCTGGTGGGCCAGACGTATCTATGCTCCCCGCATTAGGTGTTCCAGTTGCATCTCTGAGGCAAGATGGCCACGATTATTTCGATTACCATCACACACCGAATGATACCTTAGATAAAATCGACCCTGCCGCATTGGCTCAAAACGTCGCCGCCTACGCACAATTTGCTTATATCATGGCAAATTCAACGGTGACATTAACGCCTTTAGTCACTCAATCTGAAAAATAGGCCATCAATGATATAGAGAACAGCATTAGCTGTTCTCTATCAATTAACATCTTATCGATATTTCGCTATTGCTCTTCACGTAAAAACGTTGGATTTGTTGGAGAACTCTGCTCTTCACTATAATAATAACCAGCAACATTAAATGCTTTTAATTCATCTAAAGTGTCAATTTGATGCGTAATGAGATATCTCGCCATCATGCCTCTAGCACGCTTAGCAAAAAAACTGATCACTTTATATTGACCATTTTTACAATCTTTAAATATGGGTGAAATTAATTGCCCTTGAAGTTTTTTAGGCTTTATTGCTTTGAAATATTCATTAGATGCAAGATTGACAATAATATCACTACTCGTTTCAGCAAGCGTTTCATTTACCGCTTGTGTTAATGTCTCTCCCCAAAACTCATATAGGTTTTTACCTTTAGGATTAGAAAGCGCCGTGCCCATTTCTAAACGATAAGGCATAATTAAATCCAGCGGTCTGAGCAAACCGTAAAGTCCAGATAAAATACGTAGTTGTGACTGAGTTCGAGCAATTTCATCTTCAGACAATGTATCAGCATCAAAGCCAGTATACACATCGCCTCTAAAAGCAAAAATGGCCTGTTTTGCATTATCTAAACTAAAATCAGGCTGCCACTCCCCAAAACGTGCCGCATTTAAACCCGCAATCTTATCGCTCACCTTCATTAAAGTGGCGATGTCTGTAGGGGTCAATTGCCGACACACTTGGATCAACTCCTGACTATAAGTTAAAAAATCAGGTTGTGAATACACCTGCGTCAGTGGCGGCTGTTCAAAATCTAAGGTCTTCGCCGGCGAAACCAATATCAACATCAAAAACTCCCAACAGAAACAAAAATACATGCCTATGATACTGAACGAGCATAAAAAAACCACGCTTTAACAGCGTGGTCTTTTCGATTACAACAATCAGTAATGGCTATTGTCGATGCGCTAGGCTAATTAAAGCTTTTTAGCCGGCACAAGACTGGTATCTTGCCAAATATCATCATCAAGCTGATCCATCAACTCAGGAAATTTACTACGATCGAATTCTGGAGTCTTACCCGCGTTGATCTGTTCACGATAATCATTGATAACGCGAATTGCCAGACCCGATAATAGTAATAGAGCAACAATGTTTACCGTCGCCATCAACCCCATCGAAACGTCAGCCAAGTTCCACACTAAACTTATCTTAGCGACGGCACCAAACATGACCATGCCAAGCACACACAAACGGAATAAAGGCAGTGCTTTGGTACTATTTCCCATTAAATACATCACATTTGTTTCAGCGTATGAGTAATTGGCTATGATGGATGTAAAGCAGAATAAGAAAATAGCCACCGCAATAAATGCGCCACCCCAGTCGCCAACATGTGCAGACATGGCATTAATGGTTAATCGAATCCCATCATCACTCGAGCCAATATCCCCTGATAGCAGGATTATCGCAGCCGTTGCAGTACAGATAACGATAGTATCCGCAAACACACCCATCATCTGCACAAAACCTTGGGATGCTGGATGATTAGGGTTAGGCGATGCACTTGCCGCGACATTCGCCGCACTGCCCATACCCGCTTCGTTCGAGAAAAGTCCACGAGCAATACCCGCTTGCATTGCCTGCGCGACAGTATAAGCCACGCCGCCAGCGGCAGCTTCTTGCCAACCAAAAGCACTTTTCACAATTAAGCTAATAATCGCAGGTAATTGTTCTAGGTTGAAAATAACGATAATGAAGGCTACAAGAATGTAGGCTAAGGCCATAATGGGGACAAGAAATTCAGATACTCGCGCGACTTTACGTAGACCACCGACAATCACAAATCCACTGGCAATAACTAGCCCAATCCCTACATAGGTTGGATTAAAACCAAATACTCGCTCCATTGCACCGGTAATAGTGTTAGCTTGTACTGCATTGAATACTAAACCAAAAGCAATGTTCAAAAAGACAGCAAATAAAATGCCCATCCATTTCTGACCCAATCCTTTTTCCATATAGTAGGAAGGACCACCGCGGAACTGGCCATTATGATCTCGGACTTTATAAACCTGCGCTAAGGTTGATTCAACCATAGCAGTCGCCATACCTAAAATAGCGATAAGCCACATCCAAAATACTGCACCTGGACCCGCTGCACCAATAGCAACAGCAACACCGGCCATATTACCAGCACCGACGCGGGCAGCCATACTTGTACAAAAGACTTGAAATGAAGAAAGACCGCTATCGCAACCTTGCCGACTTATGGTCATAACTTTGATGGAATGTTTAAAGTGGGTTAACTGAATAAAGGCAAGTCTAATGGTGAAATAGAGACCAGCTCCTACTAGTCCATATACTAACAACTTACCCCAAAGTAGCGCATTCAAAAAATTAACTATGGTTTCTAACATATTATTTTACTTCTTCCCGTAGCAAATGCTCCTCTAATTGCAATTAAAGGTACAACATCTGTGGTGAATGAATCCTTCCAAGTTAAAGGTAAGAATTTCGGTAGATTTATTTTTTCAAATTATCCTTCCGTGAATTTACAACATCACGGCTACCGAATTCAACGCAGCAAAATAGCACAGTATTCGAAATTGCTCATGTGATCAAGCTCGCGTTTGCACAGTTAAACGTCATTGACATCACGCCTTACAACACTAGCTAAGCTACTGTTAAAGCTAGATTAACAAAAGTTCTAAGTTGCGCTATTATATTTAACAGCAAAAACAACTTTTAAAATTTGGATGTAGGGCACATTTTTGTAATAAAACTACAAATATAGTAACCCCATAGAAACTTCAATCATCTCTTGTTTGTTTTAGTGAGGCTTAACATGACACAAATACATGAAATCAATGCTCTGAAAAAGTATGTCAGAGCGACAAACTTTCTTGCGACCTCGCAAATTTACCTCAAACAAAACGTCTTACATAAACGTCCACTTACCCATACTGATATCAAGCCACGTTTACTTGGCCATTGGGGTACCTGCCCAGGTATTAACTTTGTCTATGCCAACATTAACCGCTTGATAGTGAAGCATAACCGCTCTTTTATCTATTTAGTCGGTCCAGGCCATGGTTTTCCTGCTGTACAAGCAAACTTATTCATTGAAGGCTCTTTAAGTCATTTCTACCCAGAAACTATTCCCTACAATGAAACTGGCATCGAAGATATTTGTAAGAAGTTTTCTGCCGCTTATGGTTATCCTTCACATGCAAACCCTGAAGCACCTGGACAAATTCTTGAAGGTGGCGAATTAGGCTACTCACTCTCAGTAGGCTGGGGGGCAGTATTAGATAATCCAGATCTGATCGCAACCGTCTTAATTGGTGACGGCGAAGCAGAAACGGGACCATTAGCCGCATCTTGGTATGCAAACCGCTTAGTTTCACCTGCGACCAGCGGTGCAGTATTGCCAATTGTGCATATTAACGGCTATAAGATTTCCGGTCCTACCCGCATGGGACGTATGAGCCATGAAGAACTGGATCTTGAATTCCGTGGTCTTGGCTATTTCCCCATCATAGTTGATAACGAATTAGAAGAAGATATCTATGTGCAGATGACAAATGCCATGGATACCGCTTACACCATGATCAATGACATTCAACGTCGAGCACGCAGTGGCGAAGACGTAGTTAAACCAAAATGGCCAGTCATTTTAATGCGCACAGCCAAAGGTTGGACTGGTGTTAGTGAATATAAAGGTAAGAAATTAGAAGGTAACTGCGAATCGCATCAAGTAATCGTCAATAAATGTGCCACTGATAAGGGTCATTTAGATGCGCTGGATAATTGGCTTGCCAGTTACGACTTCCAAGAACTCTACCAAATGAATGAAAAAGGCGAACTGATTTTTGATGCCGACATTTGTTCATTAATCCCACCCAAGCAACTTGCCTGTGGCCGTCAACATTTAACCTATGGCGGGGAAGTTGTTAGAGCATTAACCAATCCAGATCTTGAAAAACTCAGCTATGGTCCAGAAGTACCACGTGGTCAACGTGGCTATTCAATGTTAAAAATGGGCGAATGGATGCGCGATGCGTTCAAGTTAAACCGCGACCAACGTAATCTACGTATTTTTAGTCCTGACGAAACCTATTCAAATCAATTACAAGCAGTATTTGAAGAAACCGATCGTGCATGGCAGTGGCCAATTGAGAGTTGGGATGAAGATATGTCCCGTGAAGGTCGAGTCATTGAACTGCTTTCTGAAAACTTACTTTTTGGCATGCTACATGGTTACACAGTAACAGGCCGGCACGGCATGCTACCCACCTACGAAGCATTCTCACAAGTTATCTCATCGATGGCCGATCAGTACTGTAAATATGTCTACGCCAGCCAAGGTGTGCATTTCCGTAAGCCACTGCCAGCCTGTAATGTCGTATTATCTTCATTACTTGAGCGCCAAGATCATAATGGCTATTCACATCAAAACCCATCTTTCCTTGGGGCTATGCTGGAGAAACATCCAAAAATAATCTCGGCTTACTTACCCGCAGATGCCAACAGCACATTGGTTTATACAGAGCGAGCCTTCGCTGACCGTGACAAACTCAATATTCTGGTTGCAGGTAAAAAAGAATTACCACAATGGCTAAGCTTGGAAGAAGCGCGTAAACAAACAAAAGACGGCGTAATGGTGTGGGATTTTGCCTCAGATGAGAATCCCGATATTGTGCTGGCAGGTTGTGGTGATTATGTCACTCAAGAATGTATGGCTTCTCTAGTATTAATCAGAGAACTCCTTCCAAGAGTGAAAATCCGCTTCGTTAGTGTCACTGAATTAAGCAGTGATGGCTTAGGTAGCCGTAAATTTAAAGAAAAACCTTGGTTAATGGACGAAATATTTACTCAAGATAAAGGCGTGGTATTCAACTACCATGGTTACCCAAATACAATCAAAAAGTTAATTTTTGATTACAAAGGCAGCCGTCGCTTCAGAATTAAAGGCTACGAAGAAGAAGGTTCAACAACAACGCCATTTGATATGGGTGTTCGTAACGGTACATCACGCTATCACCTTGTAATTGATATGGCTTACAAGCTGTTCCAACAGGGTGTTATTGATGAAACTATGCACGTCTCTATTACCACTGATATGCTGCAAAGATTAGTTGACCACCGCAACTATATTAAAGCGAATGGTGTAGACCCAGTAGAAATCGAAAATTGGGTATGGACACGCTAATAGAAACATCTAATTAACATTAGATTGTAATTTAAAGGCATTCTTCGGAGTGCCTTTTTTGCATTAAAAATACCAGTTACAGAATGACAACCTTTAAAAGGTTGATCTTAATACTGGAAAAAGTTAACAAACCAAGTGATAATTAACCGCTGGCTAAAATATCAAAGGATCCCCACACTAAGTGCTAGCAATGTTTTGCACAAAACCAGCAAAGCATATTGGTGGAGAATCATAATCAATGGACGTAAATAAAATGATGAAGAACACATTAAAAGTAGTATTACTGACATCTCTGCTTCCACTCGCAGCCAGCGCATCTCAGGAACTTACACCTTGGTATGTTGGTGCCGGTTTAGGCGTTAATAACTATGAGCACGTTGCCACTCAGAATGGTGAAGACAGTCCATACGCTTGGGATGTTTTCGCAGGCTACATGTTCAACGATTACTTCGGTGCTGAAATCGGCTTCCGTGATTTAGGTAATGCAGATTGGAACGCAGCGGGTATCAGCAATGATGCAAGCGTAAAAGGTTCTACACTTGGTCTAGTTGGTATTTGGCCACTAGCTAACCGCTGGAGCCTATCAGCTGAAGCTGGTGCAATGTACTATTCACTCGAAAACAGCCAAAACAATGGTGTAACGTCGAGCAAATACAGTACAAATGATTTTGCTCCATATTTAGGTGCTGGTGTTGGTTATAACTTCACTGACAACTTAAAATTACAAGCTAAATATCGTCGTTATGAAAACTTAAATGATGATTACAATATTGTTGAAGCTGATAGCAACTACTGGGGTCTAGAACTGAGCTACCGTTTCGGAACTCCAGTTGCAGCAGCTCCAGTTGCCGCAGCAGTCGTTGCAGCAGCACCGGTTGATTCTGACAACGATGGCGTTTACGACGACAAAGATCAATGTCCAGCAACACCAGCAACTCACAAAGTTGACTCTGTTGGCTGTACTATCTATGAAAACGTGAAGAACAAAGAAGACGTAGGTTCAATCCAGTTTGCTAACGATTCTGCTGTAGTTAAAAATGTTTACTACAAAGACATCGAAAGATTAGCTAACTATTTGAACAAAAACCCAGCTTTCACTGTTGAAATCGCAGGTCACGCCTCAAATGTAGGTAAACCAGAATACAACATGGAATTGTCTGACAAACGTGCTGACGCCGTTGCCAAGATTCTTGTAGAGAAATATGGTATCAGCGGAAGCCGCGTAACTTCTAACGGTTACGGTGTTACTCAGCCATTGGTTGCTGGTGATTCAAAAGAAGCTCACGCTGCGAACCGTCGCATCGAAGCTATCGTGACTACCACAACAAAACAACCTGTTCTGAAGTAATAGTACTTACTGAAGTAAAAAAGTCGCTGCTTGCAGCGACTTTTTGTTTTTGTGGGGTATACACTAGGACAAGCGACGCCCTCTACTGCAGCCAAGATGATAGCCCGTAGCTCGAGCCATACCTTAATAGACATAAAATTGTCATTTTTGTAATTTTTTTACATTCAAGGTTGGAAAAGTTGGCAAAATCGCTTCTAATAGTCATCAGTGAATTCCGAGTTAAAACTGCTACCTGAGAAGGATGTTTTTCATGGCCAATACATTAGAGCAACTCAAGTTATATACCACTATCGTCGCTGACACAGGCGACATCGAAGCGATTAAACGCTACCAACCTGAAGATGCGACCACTAATCCATCACTCATCTTGAAAGCGGCTCAAATTCCTGAATATGAATCCCTTATAGATAACGCTATCGACTGGGCAAAATCACAAAGTACCGATCTCGTGCAGCAACTTGATGATGCCAGCGACAAACTAGCGGTCAATATCGGCGTAGAAATACTGAAACTCGTTCCTGGCCGTATTTCAACTGAAGTTGATGCCCGTTTATCATTCGATAAAGAAAAATCAATCGCTAAAGCCCATAAATTGGTTCGCCTATATAAAGAAGCGGGTGTAGATAAATCACGCATTCTGATCAAACTTGCTTCAACTTGGGAAGGCATTTGTGCCGCTAAAGAACTAGAGCAAGAAGGCATCAACTGCAACTTAACCCTACTATTTAGCTTTGCTCAAGCGCGTGCGTGTGCCGAAGCGGGTGCTTACCTCATTTCTCCTTTTGTAGGCCGCATACTTGATTGGTACAAAAAAGATACGGGTAAAGATTACAATGCCGTAAATGACCCTGGTGTCATTTCAGTGACTGAAATTTATAACTACTACAAACAACACGGTTTTGACACTGTTGTTATGGGTGCAAGTTTCCGTAATATCGGTGAAATTATTGAGCTAGCAGGTTGCGATCGTCTGACCATTGGCCCTTCTCTATTAGAAGAACTGGCTAATTCGCAAGTTGACATCACACCTAAACTGGTTGCAGCAACGACCACTGTCGCTGCAGAACCCCCATTGACTGAAGCACAATTCCGTTGGGACTTTAACCAAGATCCAATGGCGGTTGATAAGCTTGCCGAAGGCATTCGAAACTTTGCGATAGACCAAGGTAAGCTCGAAGTCATGCTCACGGCTAAGCTCGCGAACTAAGCACTCTGGAGACGGTGAAATGACACTCTTGACCCAAAGCTCAACATGGCAAGCTTTATCAGCACACAGTAAAAATGTTCCGCATATGCGGGAATTGTTTGCAACTGACGCGGCACGTTTCAATAAAATGTCGCTATCAGCCTGTGGTTTATTACTGGATTACTCTAAAAACAGAGCAACAGCGGAAACGCTGGATCTGTTATTTGCGTTGGCAAGCAATAGCCAACTTGAAGCAAAAATCAAAGCGATGTTTGCAGGTGAAATCATTAACACCACAGAGAAGCGCGCCGTACTGCACACAGCGCTTCGCAGTACTGCAGAACAGTCGATTATTGCCGAGGGTCAAGACATAGTTCCTGAAGTTCAACAAACTCTAGATAAGATGCAAGGGTTTGTGAGCTCAGTGACGTCAGGTCAATGGAAAGGTTACACAGGTAAAGCGATAACCGATATTGTAAGTATTGGTATTGGCGGCTCTTTCCTAGGCCCCAAAATCGTCTCTCAAGCGTTGCGCCCTTATTGGAACCCCGAATTAAATTGTCACTTTGTGGCAAACGTCGACGGGACTTCTATTAGTGAGAAGCTGAAGTTACTGGATCCTGAAACGACCTTGTTCATAATGTCATCCAAATCTTTCGGGACACAGGAAACCTTAACCAATACCCTCACCGCAAGAGACTGGTTCCTAGCGAAAGGCGGTTTGCAGTCTGATGTGGCAAAACACTTTGTCGCAGTCACTTCAAACGTGGCAAAAGCGACAGATTTTGGTATCGATGCAAACAATATTTTCCCTATGTGGGATTGGGTTGGTGGCCGTTACTCTCTCTGGTCAGCGATTGGCTTGCCGATTGCACTTTTGATCGGTATGGATAACTTCAGAGCTCTACTCACGGGTGCGCATCAGATGGATGAGCACTTCGCCACAGCACCACTGACTGAGAATATGCCGGTTATCATGGGATTACTCTCCCTATGGTACGGAAACTTCTTTAATGCTCAGTCCCATGTCGTATTAACCTACGATCATTACCTACGTGGTTTACCCGCTTATTTCCAGCAGCTAGATATGGAAAGTAACGGTAAATCAGTCACCTTAAATGGTACTGATGTTGACTACAGCACAGGTCCCGTCATTTGGGGGGGCGAAGGCACTAATGGCCAACATGCCTACCACCAGTTATTACATCAAGGTACCGCACTGATCCCTGCCGATTTCATTATGCCGCTGCAAAGCCATAATCCTATCGGTGAGCACCATGACCAATTAGCGTCAAACTGCTTCGGTCAAACCCAGGCCTTAATGCAAGGTCGTACTTTTGATGAAGCTTTAGCCGAACTTGCTAATAGCGCATTATCCGCCACAGAGAAGCAGCTGATCGCTCAACATAAAGTCATGCCTGGTAACAAGCCGAGCAATACTTTACTTATGGATAAGCTCACACCAAGTACCCTAGGCGCTTTAATTGCCTTGTATGAACATAGAACCTTCGTTCAAGGTGCTATTTGGGATATCAACTCCTTCGATCAATGGGGTGTAGAACTCGGTAAGAATCTCGGTAACGATGTGTTAGCACGCATTGGCGCAGAGCAAGATTCCGATGCTTTAGATGCCTCAAGCAACGCATTGATTAACCTTTATCGACAAGGCAAAATCTAATCGAACAAAAAGCCAGCAATTGCTGGCTTTTTAATTCTACCCCGTTCTTTTTATTAAATTTTTCTGCTTAACTCCTCTCTACTTCTGCATATAACATCAATGACATATCACTCAAAGTTCATTTCAAATTAACACAAATGAAACATAATTCTTGCACCCTGTTTTAAAAATATGTTATTTAATCGCTGACAAAACATACAACAACAGGAGGTTGCCATGGATCGTTTAGATTATGGTTGTGCGCTAGATGAAGTCGTTGAAAGACCCGATCGTTCGCGAGGCTCCAATAAAAAGCGTAAATGGCGTGAGATCGAAGCGTTAAAAGATAAGCATCGTTTGCTCAAAGAACTCCAAGAAATCGATAATAACTTTAACTACGACATTGATGCTATCCAGTTGTAATTACATGTTTATATGAGCTAGTTATCATTTCAAACATGAATAGAAAAGCGCCCTTCGGCGCTTTTTTTATTTACAACTATTGGAGCAAACAGAATATAAGCGGGGTATGATCTTACGAGCAGGAATTTTAAAAAATAAATCAATAACAGTAGCTTACGATGGCACCGAACATCATCGACTCCGATAATACTTTACAAATCCCAACCAACTTTGGCTCACGAGACATCGCAGTCGGAATCAAAAATCTACTCCTCAACCGTATAAAAACACCAGCTTAAGCCCACCAACATGGACCTAATAAACTAAAGAGTATTAGTCAGATGCTGTGAGATAAACCCGTAAATCTTCGAATTCTTTCTGCTCTCGATCCAGAAACAAAGGATCATCGATCAGCGATTTCTGACACTCTAACTCAATAACTTGCCAATCTTGCTCAGTTAAACTTTTGGCTAACAAAGGAAATATTTCCCGTTCCTCCATCTGCATATGTCGCTCTTGCAATGCGACATACTCTGCAAAATCAACAATCAGTTTCTCGCGGGCAACCACAATATCACTGAGGATCAAGTTTAAAGTCGCCATCAAGGTGGCCGAGGATTGGATCACCGACTCATGTTCGGCACTCAATTTATCGATAGTATCGTTCGTTTTATGGGCTAGGTAGTAGGCATAAATAATGTCTTCAATGGGATGATGGCAACGTTCAGCATATCCTTGCATATATTCAACAATATCGCGCACGACGCTGAAGTTGATTGACTCACCTTCGGATAGTTTCATCTGCTTGTTTTTTAAAACATTTAGCAATACAGCTATATGTTTATGATCATGCATGAGTCTTTTAAGCATAATGCCTCCTGAATATGGGTCTGACTATTGATACTAGCCAAGTCGTGAACTAACACCAATATAACAGGCTAAAACCTGTTCACTTTATGACGTTGATCAAGTAAATCACATACCAAACAGTAAACAGACCACAAACATTAGCACGTCTCGGCATATTTCAGGGAAATTTAGCTGTTTATCTCACCACTTTGCGATTTCTAATCACTTTTTTATTCGTAAATACCACAACCACATAGTCATTTGGCAAGCTGATGTAATTGCTGTTGTAGCTTTTTAAACTCAAGTCTTAATACTTGCTGCGATTCGATTTGCTGCGCTTCATCGACATCCTTAACTGCAAGATACGGGTAATCTTTGAGCAGTTTTTGTTCAAGCACGAATGCTTGCTCAGTCTCCTTCGCTTCGATGAGGACTTGTAACCGATGTAAATACTCAGTCAATGACACTTGATTGATTTCAGCAGGCTCAGATAATCTTGGTGCATTCATAGACCTTGCAGCGATAGCGGGGCTAATTGCATCCTGCTGCTCAGTTGCTCCCAATGCGGCTTTAGCTTGCTGCATTTCCGTCTGTCTTTTATGTTCAGCCACGGCTTCTGTTTGCATGTTTAAAGATTGCATCGCTTCAGTATCAGCCATTCTTGCCATCGTTTGTGGCGCAGGGGCACTCATCACCATAGGACTTGGAGCAAGCGCATCTTCGACTTGAGGTCGAGTCAGCACCAGCAGACCAACAACAAGCACTAACGATGCCGCGCTCGATAACGCCCAAGGATGGCGTCGCCAGACAGAACTTGGCGCTTCAACGGCGGTTATTTTGCTTTGATGCATTTCAGCTAAGTGAGTTTGCGCCAGCTGTAAGATATCTTGATCGAGTTGCTGCGGTGGAACCTCTAAGGCCTGCTGGCGATACCAAGCCAGCACTTCCTGTTGTAATGCGCGCTCATCAGCACTTGAAGAAGAATTACTCATGACCCGCCTCCTGCCATTTCGCGCTGACACAATCTTTTAGGCTTTGGTAAGCATAACGAATACGGCTTTTAGTCGCTTCTAAGGTCACGCCCGCAATGTCGCTAATGATGGTAGCCGTAAAACCCATTTCAATATTCAGGATAAATGCCTCTTTCTGAACTTGGGGTAACAGTGCGATACAGGTCTTTAGCAATAAGCTCTTTTGCGCTTCTTGCCACTGCACATCGGGTTTATCTTGCTCACCCGCCACAAAAGTATCGAGTCCTACATCATCTTCATCAGTAGCGACAAAATCCACGGGCTTAACCGCCCGCACATGATCAATCAATAAGTTATGAGCGATACGATACAACCAGGTAGTAAACTTAGCACTGGCTTCGTAGTTAGCCGCAGCGCGGATCACCCGCCCCCAGGTTTCTTGATACAAATCTTCAGCTAACTGCTTATCACCTAACTGACGTACAAAGTAGCGATAGAGTGCACCTTTGTGCTTCAGGTATAACTGTTCAAATGCTTTTGAATCGCCCTTGGCATAGCACAACATCAATTGCTCATCTGAGTGCTCATGGTTTGATAATTGCGCTATTGCTAATACCACGGGAAATTCCTCATCATTGGGGTTAGCCCCACGAATTTACTTTTACTATTGTAATCTCTCATTGCGCGTATTGCTCTTGTCTCTCACTGGCTCGCCATGAAGCTTATCTTGGGGAGGAAAAGGTTTATCCGTACCATCGAATACCTTCTTAATCGGCACATGATTAGATTGCTCTATGGCCGCGGCGGTTTCCATTAATTGCACAAACTCATGGCGATATCCAAAGGGATCGTCCCCTAATGCCGAACGTGCTAACTGGCTTAACTTAGTATAATCAAATTGATGTAGATAATGGCTGCCATTCAGTAATTGCCCTAATCCTGCAACCGCTGCTGCAAATCTAAAATCATCACTCGCTTGTTCTAACAGCTTAACATTTTGGTCTAACCTGATGGGATAACTCAGTAACTGACTCTGTGTTTGTTCTGGCAACTTGTATCTCAGTTTAAGGAAAGCGATTTCTTCACGGCTGTATTTTTCTTGCCCCGTTTGAACATCAACGCCATATCTGAGTTTATCATTCGCCATCTGTCCTGCTTCAACATATCTTAATTCATATAAGGCAGTCACTGTATGACCCGCGCCAATTTCGCCCGCATCCACCTTATCGTTGTTGAAATCCTCACGTGCTAAAGCACGATTCTCATAACCAATTAGACGATACTCAGACACTAAGGCCGGATTAAACTCCACTTGCACTTTGACGTCTTTAGCAATAGTGAACAAACTTGAACTTAACTCGTCCACCAGCACTTTTCGAGCTTCATTCAGGGTATCGATATAGGCATAGTTACCATTGCCCTTATCCGCTAATTGCTCCATGAGTTGATCGTTGTAATTCCCCAAACCGAACCCTAAGGTTGTCAGGCCAATACCATGATCTTTTTCCTTCTCAATCAAGGTAATCAAATCATCAAAATCTGTCATACCAACGTTGAAATCACCATCAGTCGCGAGGATGACTCGATTAATACCATGGGGGATAAAATGCTTTTTCGCCAATTGATAGGCTTGTGTGATTCCTTGCCCACCATTGGTTGAACCACCAGCGCTCAATTGCTCTAACGCATAGGTTAAAGTTTGAGTGTCATTACCCGACGCGCCATCGAGCACCACACCAGCAGCCCCAGCATAAACCACAATAGAAACTTTATCCTGCGCACTTAATTGCGCCGTCAGCAACTTGAGTGCTGTTTGCAGTAAAGGCAATTTATCAGCAGATGCCATAGAACCTGACACATCGAGCAAAAAGACTAAGTTACTGGCGCCTAACTGAGATTTAGGTAAGTCATACCCTTTAAGACCAATCCGTAACAGCATCATGTCATCGTTATAAGGGGATGGCGCAAACTCTGTCGTAACGCTAAACGGCGCGGCATTTTTAGCAGGTAAGGGATAATCGTAGGCAAAATAATTAAGCATTTCCTCGACTCTGACTGTACCTTTCTCGGGCAAGCGCCCTTCCCTCAGCATCCGCCTTAAGGTGGCATAACTGCCAGTATCAACATCGATGGAAAACGTCGATACTGGGATTTCTCCGGCCACCATGATGCCATTTTGCACCAGCGGCTCGAATTTATTTTGTGCTAACGGAATCGCGGCATAGTCTGACGGCATTGGGGCTATGTTCATTCCCATCACTGCACCATGGGTAGACATTTGCATCGGCGCCGCGACTCTGGCCATCTCAATCTGAGTAGCATCACGCATTTCAGCACGGCGCAGTGACACTTCTTTATGACTCTGTTCGGCTTGCAGCTCCACTTGTCGTTGTTGAGCCTCAGAGCCTTTACCGCCACAGGCCGTTAAACTCAGCATGACTAAGAATAAAGCTGCGCTATTGCTCGCCGATATGCTGGCGTTTCCCCAAGGTAATAAGGAATGTGTAATGGTTTTCTGGGAGTATATTGTTTTCATGTTGAATGCCTTTGATGTTGACCTAAGGCTGTAAACGGCGCAAATGACTAAAAGGGTTAAAGTATCAAAATATTTTACAAACCACTCTTAAATGAGAATCAAACAGCCTCCAAGCACACTATTTATACAAAACAAAGTATTTTCAATCGTTTTTGCAATCAAGCTCACACTGCGTCTTGTATCAGGTCACTAAAATAGAAGCTTGTTACTCGCCTCGCTATGGGACCCACTCGTGTCACACTCAGCTCATTTGTTTTCCCTAAGAATCGCCCACGCACTCACAGAAGCTTGCGTGAAGGATAAGTATTCGTTTAAACGTTTTGGGCAAGATCTTCTTGCAGGTCTCACTGTCGGCATTATTGCCATACCGTTAGCAATGGCATTAGCCATTGCCAGTGGAGTTGCACCTCAATACGGTTTATACACTGCGATTGTCGGCGGTTTTATTATCGCCATATCTGGCGGCTCACGTTATAGCGTGTCAGGCCCGACAGCGGCATTCGTGGTATTGCTCTATCCAATAGCCCAACAATTTGGTTTAGCAGGATTATTAATCGCAACTGTGATGTCCGGAATGATACTCGTCGGCATGGCAATGCTGCGACTTGGCCGATTAATTTTGTATATCCCTGAATCCGTCACCTTAGGCTTTACCGCGGGGATAGGTGTCGTCATCGCGACCTTGCAGCTCAAAGATTTTTTCGGACTCGAGATAGCCCAGATGCCAGAGCAATATCTGGCTAAGTTGATGACATTAGCTCAAGCGCTACCCTCGGTGCATTTACCTAGCCTACTGGTAGCATCCGCGACCTTAGCGACTATGCTACTTTGGCCAAAACTCAAAACACCCGTGCCAGCGCACCTTCCAGCTATTATACTCGGCACTATGTTCGCCTTGGTTCTCAATGCTATGGGTGCAGATATAGAAACCATAGGAACCCGTTTTCACTATCAACTGAGTGATGGCACCACAGGCATGGGAATTCCTGCCGTATTACCCAGTTTCGAATGGCCTTGGCTGCAAGCTGGCGCGAATGGCCAAGCCTTTCAGTTTAATCTCGCGACCTTTCAAGCCTTATTACCTGCCGCCTTTGCCATTGCCATGTTAGGTGCAATTGAATCGCTACTGTGTGCAGTGGTGCTCGATGGTATGACAGGTAAACGTCACAGTGCCAACAGTGAATTACTAGGCCAAGGTATAGGTAATATCATCACGCCGTTTTTTGGCGGTATTCCGGCCACTGCAGCAATTGCCCGTAGCGCGGCAAACGTCAAAGCGGGCGCTCAGAGCCCGATAGCGGCGATGATCCACGCCATAGTAGTCTTAATTGGTTTAGTCGCCTTAGCGGGCGTATTAGCTTATTTGCCCATGTCAGCAATGGCTGCCCTGCTACTTGTTGTAGCTTGGAACATGAGTGAAGCCCACAAGGCACTACATTTAATTAAAACTGCGCCCACCAGCGATATCATGGTTTTTGTCAGTTGTTTTTCATTAACGGTTATTTTCGACATGGTGATCGCCATCAGTGTAGGAATTATCCTTGCTGCCTTGCTGTTTATGAAAGAAATTGCTGAGATGACAAAGCTTTACGATATCAGCACCAACAAGCGTTATGTGGATCAAGAGCTACCTGCCGATTGGGCTGTCCTCAAAATTAACGGGCCGCTATTTTTCGCTGCTGCTGACCGCATTTTCTCCGAAATCGCGAGTCTCACTGAAGATAAACAAGTGATAGTGCTTTATCTCGATGGAGTATCTATTCTGGATGCGGGAGGATTAGCCGCACTGACGAAGCTGATTGAAAAATGCAAAGCGAATAAGACTAAGCTCATTATCGCCGATCTGCAGTTCCAGCCCATCCGAACACTGGCGAGAGCGAAGATCCAGCCAATTGAAGGTGTATTGAAGTTTTACTCGACCCTACGTGAGGCAATGACAGAAGCGCCAGTTATCACTCAGCAAACTGAAATCACTGCGGATAAGCAGACACAGTAAACCAGTAGCACGATCTCAGGGCTTAATGTTGCTGACTTATCTCAAAGGCCAACCTCAGGGTTGGTCTTTTTTATTGCTCCATCACCTCACCTATTCATCGCCGCGAAAGACGTTTTTTCACACGCAAAAACGGGCAGAAATCGCTAGGATCATGGTATTATTCAGCGCCATGATGCTAGCTACCGATGACGGCTAGACAAGCATCAACTGTACCTAGACCTGAAACAAGGTCAAAATATAATTAAAATTAGTGAGTTAAGGAGTTATCATGCAAGCCCTTGTTGCTGTTGTTATGGGTTCTAAAAGTGATTGGCCCACAATGGAAGCCGCCGCTGAGATAATGGATAAACTGCAAGTGCCTTATCATGTTGAAGTGGTTTCCGCCCATAGAACGCCAGATAAACTCATGGAGTTTGCAGCCTCTGCCGCCGAACGTGGTTTTAAAATCATCATTGGTGGCGCCGGTGGTGCAGCGCACTTACCCGGTATGATTGCCTCTAAAACTCGCTTACCCGTATTAGGTGTACCAGTCCAAAGTAAAGCCCTGTCAGGTATGGATAGCTTATTGTCTATCGTTCAAATGCCAAAAGGCATCGCCGTCGGCACCTTAGCCATAGGCACAGCGGGCGCATTCAATGCAGGATTATTGGCCTGCCAAATCCTTGCGAATAACGATGCAGAATTAGCGGCTCGTGTTGACGCTTTCAGAGAAGAACAGACCCGTGCGGTACTGGACAATCCAGACCCGAGGGAAGTCTAATGACCCAGACAAACACTAAACCTAAGGTTTGGGTATTAGGTAATGGTCAGCTGGGCGCCATGTTGACCCACGCTGGTGAGCCATTAGCGATTGAAGTTAACGCCGTCGATATCATGACACCTACGGATGACATTCTGCCACTCGCGCCCCACGACATTATTACCGCCGAGCGCGAACAGTGGCCAGAGTCCGCCCTGAGTTTACAACTCAGCTCACACCCCCATTTTGTTAATGGTCCGGTATTTAGCCGTTTAGCCGACCGTTTTAGCCAAAAAAGTCTACTCGACCAGCTCAGTGTTCCCACGGCGCCTTGGACCTTAGTCGACGATAACACCCAAGTCGATACCCTGTATCAGCACTATGGTCCTAGAGTCTTGATGAAACGCCGTACTGGGGGTTATGACGGTAAAGGTCAACATTGGCTAAAAGAAGCCGAAGCGGGTGATATTCCAAACGATTGGCGTAACCTTGCGATTGCTGAGCAAGCGATTAATTTTGATGAAGAAGTATCATTGGTTGGCGTGCGTACTCGCGAAGGCGAATGCGTGTTTTATCCGCTGACGCTGAACTTACATCAGGACGGCATTTTAATGGCGTCGATTTCGCCACTGGCACGCTTAAGCCCTTTGCAAGCCCAAGCCGAAACTATGCTCAGCGCTATTATGCACGAACTTGAATACGTTGGCGTAATGGCGATGGAATGCTTCCGTGTTGGCGATGAGCTACTGGTGAATGAGCTGGCGCCGCGAGTGCACAACTCTGGCCATTGGACTCAAGCCGGTACCCATATGGATCAATTCCAGCTGCATCTTAGAGCACTTTGCGGAATTGCGATCCCACAGCCACAAGTGAATTTTCAGTGTGTTATGGTCAACCTTATCGGTATCGATAATGACCCTCGCTGGTTAAGTTTGCCCAATGCTGAGTTGTACTGGTACAACAAAGAAGTGCGCCCGGGTCGTAAAGTCGGACATTTAAACCTATCAGTGCCAAATCAAACTGTGCTCAACCAGAGCATAGCCGCACTGCAAACTTGGATGCCAATCCAATACCAAGCACCATTAGCTTGGATATTGGCAGAATACGCAGAAAATTCGCGTTAATTCAGTATTTAGTACCAAAATCACTGATATGAAATTGTTCACAGTTTCATATCAGTTTATATTTCAATTTTCGTTATATACTTAACTGAACTCAGTGTGAATACGTTAGTGATGTATAGCATTCAATGATTACTAGCAATGACACAGATAAAGGAATAGTCGAGTGAAATTAAGGGATAATTTCAAACGTAAGACCATAGATCGCTTAGATTATCGCTATCATCTGCTACTGCTTATAGTGCCGATATGTCTATTCATCCTGCTGTTTATCTTTAATGCACCCACAGAAAATTGGACTATCCTGCCCTTACTGTTTGTTTGCATCATTTATATTTTTGCCTACAGCCTAATTTACTATTTGCATCAGGGCCGTTTAACTCGACTATGGCAGCATTTAGAGCAAGTCGTCACCATCAACGATGCCATCTATGAACTCGCCCATCTCTCGAGCCATTATAAAAATGAGCATGCCTTTCTGGACGCCTTACTCAATAAAGCCGTGTACGTGATTAATGGTGCCGAAATGGGCAGCATCATTAAAATCAACGAGGTGAATAATAAACTGTATTTTGAATCTGTCGTGGGGCTCGATTTAGCAAAGCTCAGACAACTGGATTTTACCTTAGAGCAAACTTTTGAATATCGACTCACTGAAGGGAGATGCGATCAAGTGGTGGTCATCAATGATATGAAGAATATCAATGCGGCTAGCACCTTAACGGAAGATGATCAAAAAGTGTTACTCTCAGTGTCGAAGCAGCCGATACGCTCAACCCTGTCTAGCCCTATTCGTATTGATGGCAAACTGTATGCCATGCTCAATCTCGATAGCAGTAGCATTGGCGCCTTTAGCGATTACGACCGCAATCTTGTCTCTATCCTAACTCACGAAGCTAGCAATGCCATTGCGCTCTATCAGAAGTCACTGCAGATCACTAAACTCGCCAATTTTGATCCATTAACAGGACTTTATAATCGAAAGAATTTTGAAGATGAACTGCACCACTGGCAGCACAAACCTCACTTAGGCAGTTTTTTAATTATTATCGATATGGACAATCTCAAGTCCATTAATGATGCCTATGGGCACCAGATGGGTGATGTTGCCATCAAGCGAACAGCCACCGCAATGCTCACCTATTGGCAAAATAAAGGCATTATTTCCCGTTTTGGTGGCGATGAATTTGTCGCTTTATGCCATGGGCCGTTAGCTCAAATTGAACAAGACTTAGATGATATGCGCAAAACCTTGAATCAAGGTTCAGAGCTTAGCCTAGGTTTTAGTTTTGGTATTGCACCCTTCGAAGCCGATTGGTATCAATCCTTTAAGACTGCAGATCATGCTATGTATGAGCAAAAGCGTGCGAAGAAAAAAGCCATTCAGGCATTAGAAACCTTCGCAGTGAAAGCGCAATAAATCAATTGAAGTCAGTTGCTGCAGCCGATGTCAAAAGGCTAATATCAACAATCAGTAAGCGTCGGAGTTGAATATTTGAGTTTACTATCTCAATTAGCTATCTCAATTAGCTATCTCGATTAAATATCTAAATTGAACACCGACAGTCAGCCACTCTCACTTAAGTGGCTGACAATGATATAAAAACGTAATCTTAACCAAAAAATAAACGCCACAGCCAAGATGAATCTAAATCTTCTTGGCAGGTTTTATATTGAGCCGCGTAGCGTTTCGACCTCGCATCCACCTTGTTCGCCACTTTCACTAACCACGCCTTAGATTTATAACTACCACGGCGATAACCGCCCCAGCCCTCGTGATAATTAAGATACTGCGCCCGCGCATCCCATTTAGATACGCCATTTATCTTATGGGTTTTGCTGATAAACCAGCCCATAAAATCCAAGGCATCATCGAAATCACTGCGGCTCGACCAACTGTTTCCCGTCTCACGCACATAATCATCCCACGTCATGGTCTTAGCCTGCGCATACCCATAGGCATCACTGGCACGGCCAATAGGGATAAAACCTAAAAAGTATTCCATCGGTGGCGCGGCATTGTGCTTGAATGAGCTCTCTTGATACATCATAGCTAACGGCACATGCACTGGCACACCCCATTTATCACGGACATCTTTAGCTGCATCGTACCAATCTCGGTGTTCTTGAAATATCTCACACAAATTTTCGGGAGACTTAGGCGGAGATGTCGCGCAACCTGACAAGATGCCGAGACTTGCGCAGAGTAAGATAGCGGAGGATTTATTCATTAATATCATGTTCTTTGGAGAGTTAGCTCGCGCCATGATGTCATAGACTCAGGCTGAGGCAAGCATAAAAAGCCTTTTTGCGCTTAGAAGATCTCAACGCTAGGGGCTAAATCAATATGACTTAATCGTATGTTGCTGGCTTACCACTTGAACTTAACAATTTGGCTATTTCGTTTCGGGACTCAGCTCAAACTGACACTCATGATCTTCTTGCTGCCACACGCCGGGTTCCCAATACGCAGTGTCTTTACCCATATAGCGCTTATCGGTGTGAAATAACGCACCGATATGATAACGCTGATGACTTTCAACATTGAGCTTGAATACTTTGGGTGTCCGCGCGGCAAGCGTGACTGACAAACTTGGATCATCAATCAGCTCCGCAACGGTAAATTCATATTCGCCAGGCGCTAACTGATAATTAGGCTTAGAAACGACTGCCTGCCCGTTTAAATGGGTCACCACAACTCGATACCAGTGAGTACTGGCATCGGGCTGCAAATAACCCGACACAGTACCACAGCCCAGTGGGTCTTCAGGTGACGCGGCGCAGCCAGATAACAAAGCACTGAACACAATCAAAGCTGCGCGGGCACGTAGGCCAATGAAAGAGAATAACCCCTCTTTCACGGCTTCACTCCAAAGTAATCTTCCAGATAATCATCGAATGAAACTGCACTCTGCGCCGCCTCTAGTTCAGCTTGCTTGTTAAGCGAACTGGATGCTTCAGCTTGATACTGCGCTATGGTCTCGCTCGACAAGGGATAATCGATAAAGTATTGATAGTATTGCTGCGCTAACGTCATCACCCACTGACCATGATCTTGGCCCTTGTTGATCACGTTTTGCAGTACTTGTCCCGACAGGGTTAAATTCGGATCTTCAGCCGCTTTACGCCAATGGGCCAAAGCCACTTGATAATCCGTCCCCTCACCATCAAGCAATACTGCCAAAGGTTGCAAGGCATCAAACAACTCTTCTAACCAAGATTTAAGCGAACGTGAACCGTCTGCGGTTAATAACTCAAGCCCAGGTTTACGGCCTTCAAGCACCACAGCTTTAAGATTCGCGCTTAATCTCGCCTCTTCGCTCGCCTCTGACTTAGGCGACTGCGTTAATAAACAATAGAGTAGGAATAAATCAAGGAAACGCACTTGTGTCGCCTCAATGCCAACTGGGCTAAATGGATTAACATCCAACGCTCTCACTTCAATGTATTCCACCCCAGCACGGGCCAGAGCTTCAGACGGTTTCTCGCCACTACGCGTGACCCGTTTAGCACGGATTGGCGAGTAGAACTCGTTTTCAATCTGCAATACATTGGCATTAAGTTGACGATACTCACCATCGACTTTAACGCCGATATTAGCAAAGTTTGCTGAAGGCATTTTAGTGGCGGCATTCACGCCAGCCAGATACTCAGGCAAAGAGTTATAGCTGATATTTAGATCTTCTTGCTCTTTGTTGGTATAGCCTAAATCACTCATACGCAACGAAGTGGCATAGGGCAGATACAGAGTACCGTGGCCCGTTTTTTCAAACTTGAGGTCGGTTTTTTGATCTTTAATAAAGGAGCTACATAACGCTGGCGAGGCACCAAATAAATAAGGAAGTACCCACACTAAACGGCGATAGTTACGGATCAAGCCGAAATAGGATTCTGAAATAAAATCATCGTAAGTTAACTCTTTATCACTTAACTCATACAGGCTTTGCCATAATTTTTGCGATACCGAAAAGTTAAAGTGCACCCCAGAGATGATCTGCATCAGGGCGCCATAACGATAGGTTAACCCCTTACGATACAAGGTTTTCATCATTCCAGTATTCGATGAGCCATAGCGGGCAACGGGGATCTGTTGCTCATCTTTCACATAGCAAGGCATGCTCACGGGCCACAAACGCTGACCATTTAAGTGGCGCACGCTGAAGGCATGAGTCTCAGTTAACCCTGTAAGAAGTTGCTCAACATTGTGATTTACTGGCGTAATAAACTCGAGCAAGGCTTCACTGTAATCCGTCGTAATACGTGAATGCATTAACGCCGAGCCTAAGGCTTCGGGATGCGAGTCTGTCGCGAGATAACCAAACTCATCAATCCGCAACGCCTCACGTTCTATGCCACGTAACATACCCAAGAGTGCGGTGCGCCCATTGGCGTCCGAGAGATGTTGTACTAATTCATTGAATGACTTCAATTTGCGCTTCTCTAATTGGTGATTCGCTATCGCGACAAGGTTAACAGTCAGACCTTTATTTTGAGGCTTATCTTGCAAAATATGCCTCAAAATAAATCTAAACCTGTCTGTGGGGCAAGCCAAATTCACACCTTGTATGATTAAAAGCAGACGGTGACAGCTAATGCTGTCACCGTCTTTCGATGTAAATCCGGTAAATATAGGGCAAATAGTCGTTAACTAATGCACCCGTCTATCTACCTATATAAGGGCGAAATACTAATTTACAATACTAAAGTTTCAATTGGATAGCCCAATACCGCTAAATCCGCTTCAATTGTCGCTTTATCTCCCACCACCAGAATCACCATTTTATTGATATCTAGCTCGGAAGCCGCGAGGGCATTGAGTTCATCTTTTGTTACAGTATTAATGATCTTGTCCTGTTGAGTCGTAAAATCTTGACTCAATTGGTAACGTTGGATCATCCGCATAAAGCCCGCTTTTTGATACGGTGTTTCATAATCAAGAGCTTGCCCTTGAGAGACTGAATTACGCATAAAGGCAAGTTCAGTATCCGTCATGCCCTGCTGCTGATAAGCACTGATTTCTTTTACAAACTCAATGAGTGCTTTCGCCGTCACGTCACTGCGAACGTTACTTGATGCGACAAAATCGCCCACTTCAGCACCGCCAGTAAAACGAGTGCGAGCACCATAGGTATAACCTTTATCCTCACGTAAATTTAAGTTGATACGGCTATTGAATGCGCCGCCTAACGGATAATTCATCAGATAAGATTTAAAATAATCGCCTGTGGCATCGTAGGGTAATGCGCGCTTGGCAATATTGATTACCGATTGCGCCGCACCAGGTTTATCAATCACATAAATTGTGCCGCCTTTTAATGCAGGGAGTGGCTTAAGTGGCGGTACCACAGCTGCTTCTCCTTTCCACTGGTTTAATCCCGCTAATTGAGGCAGCAATGCAGATTCAGATAAATTAGCAACTGTGACAATTTTAGCGTTGCCGCCTTGATACTGCTGGGCATAAAACGCTTTTACATCGGCTAACGTAAGCGCCGCGACTGAATCGAGCGTGCCGAGATCATTCACACCTAACGCATTGTCTTTACCGTATAACAAAGACGACAACGCCGTATCAGCCAGATAGCTAGGATCGGACTGCATATGCTGGATCTGTTGTAATTGCTGTTGTTTCACTCGCGCAAAGTCAGCTTCGCTGAATGCTGGCTGAAACAGCTTTTCTTCCATAATCGCCAGCGTCTCATCTAAATGTGCTGTCAGAGCCGATACTTTGATCGAACTTTGATATTCAGACGCACTAAAGTCGACACTACTACCTAGCATTTCTAAGGCTTGTGATAGTCCTTCACTGCTGCGCTTCTGGCTCGATTCATTAAGCATTTCCGCAGTCAGCGTTGCTAAGCCTGCTTTTTCGACGGGTATGAGTCTGTGGCCACCATTGAGATAAACAATTAACTCAACTGTTGGTGTTTCTGTACTTTGAGTGCCCATGACTTCGATGCCATTGGCTAAGGTTTTTGTCCAAATTTTAGGTACTTTGAGCATAGGTGCAACGCCAGATGCAGGCATCTTAGTCCGATCAAAACTTGAAACAAGTTCAGGCTTGGGCAAATCCCCCTCTACCGCAGTGTGTGCAATCGGCAACGTTGCAGGCGTGAAGTTATCCGCATGGGCAATAAGTGACGTCATTCCCTGCGGCACCACACTCATAACCACCATAGGTTTATCTTTAATGTATTGCTTAAACACGCGCATCACATCGTCTTTGGTCACATTGGCATAACGATTCAGATCTGAGGCAATCATGTTCGGATTGCCCGACAGCGTTTGGTTCATCGCTAAGGTCGACACTTTGCCAGAAACACTCTGCAGGCTATAAATGGTATCAGCCTCAAACTGCACTTTGACTTTTTGCAGATCGTCATCGGTAACGCCACGTTGCTCAAACTCCTTAATCGAGTCGAGGATACGTTGCTCCAGATCCGCCAATTTGCCGCCCTTTTCAGGATTGGCTAAAGCATAAATCGACATCTGACACGCAAGCTCTTGACAAGGATGACTCACATTAGCCTGCACGGCATAACCGTCCTTAACCAAGTTTTTATATAATAAGGATGTTTTACCACCACCTAAAATATTGGCCAACAGATCGAGCGCGGCCTCATCTGAATGTCTAGCGTATACGGTTGGAAAACCAATACGGATCAAAGGCAAGTGCACTTGATCTTCCATGGAGATGTAACGCGTCTTGTCTAAGTTAACCAGCACCTTTTGCTCTAACGAGACTTCAGGGCCGCGGGGGATTTCACCAAAATATTTATTGACCCAGGCTAAGGTTTGCATTTCATCGAAATCGCCACCTATGGTCAAGGTCGCATTGTTAGGGCCATACCAACGTTGGAAAAAGTGTTTAACATCGTCAACCGTGGCGCGATTAAGATCGTCCGGCCAGCCAATTACAGGCCAAGAATAAGGATGACCGACAGGGTACATAGCTTGGCTAAAACGCTCACTCATGCGGCCATAGGGCTGATTATCGATACGTTGTGCACGCTCGTTTTTGACGGTTTCGCGCTGCACTTCGAATTTTTCACTGGTGAGTGCCGGCAACAAAAAGCCCATACGGTCCGACTCAAGCCACAACATTTTTTCTAATTGATTGTTGGGAACTGTCTCAAAATAATTGGTTCTGTCGGTATTAGTCGTGCCATTTAGGGTACCACCGGCTTCGGTAACCACTTCAAAATGCTGTTCATCGGCAACATGCTGCGAGCCTTGGAACATCATGTGTTCAAATAAATGCGCAAATCCCGAACGCCCAGCTAATTCACGGGCAGAGCCCACATGATAAGTGACGTCGACATGCACTAAGGGATCGGAATCATCTTGATGTAAAATAACTGTTAACCCATTGGCTAATTGGTACTTTTTGTAGGGGATCCCTACTTGCGAATCGGCCAATTGCACATTTTCGATAAGTTTAACGCCTGCGGGCAAGTTCGCCGTAGTCGTTTCAGATGCACAACCCGCAAGTGCGGCAGAAATTGCGACCGCTAATATCCATTTCTTCAAAACATTCCCCTCATACATCAATGGGCCAAAAATACAGCTTCATAATCATAGTGCTGCGTTTAGTCATAGTGCGCTTAAATGATTAAGCATTGGGATTTATGACTCGCAAAATTGACACTAAGTTCCTATCTATACAGTAAATTCAGTCTAAACGGAAAAACACTCCCCGCCCTTGACCATTAAATGCATCCTAGCGCCATCATGCCATCCATTGCAGCACGGCAGCGGCAACAATTAAGTAACGAATTGTTTTACCGATTAAAATCATCACCAAAGAAGGTATTAGCGGTAGCCTCAACCAACCCGCCAATAAACAGAGAATATCGCCGACAACCGGTGCCCATGAGAGTAACAACGCCCACACGCCGTAGCGTTCAATCAAGGTGAGCCCCTTTGCGTGTTTACCTGTCGCTAACGCTTCTGGTGATTTTGCGAGGCGACCTAAGCGGCCTAAATAGAAACTGGTCATCGCGCCCAACGTATTACCAATACTGGCCACCACGACCAGCGCAACCCAAGCCTCTGGAGTTTTGTTTAATAGCGCCACGAGTAAGACTTCAGATCCCCCCGGTAACAAAGTCGCCGCTAAAAAAGCGCCGGAGAACATAATGCCTAACTCAGTCATAATGGCTTACTCAATGATAAATCTCTCTTTTTGTATTCAATGTGATGAGGTTTGCCATGGGTTAATTGAATGTTTAACTTAATCTTTTTACAACAAACTCACTTATCACAATAAGTTATAAGAAAAACGGTTTGTTATAACCCTAGCTCTGTCGATACAATAGGTTAACTATGGCAGGCAATAACCATGCGCATGACTGAGAGCGCGTTAACATCACGCTCAACTCGTTAAATACGAATCCTATCATCGCAGGCCTATTGGCTCACTCTTAATTTATTTTTCTGGAATATGCATGATCCTTCAAACCATTAGCCGCATTCCGTTTTGGCAAAAAGTCTTAGCAGGCTTTATCTTAGGTGCGCTCGTTGGCGTTATTTTAGGTGAAAGCGCCACAGTGCTAAAACCATTAGGTGATCTGTTCATTGGGGCCATTAAGATGTTGGTCGCGCCTTTGGTATTTTGTGCCATTGTCGTGAGTATCACATCGCTCAACTCGCAAACCAGTCTGAAACGCCTGAGCTTGAAAACTTTGGGTATGTTCATGCTGACAGGCACAATCGCCTCTCTGATCGGCTTAGCTGTGGGTTCAATGATCGACATGGGTGGCACCATGCAACTCACAACGACTGAAGTGCGCGAGCGTAATATTCCCGGTTTCACACAAGTGTTGCTCGACATGATCCCTGTCAATCCTTTTGCTTCACTCGCTGAAGGCAATGTACTGCAAATTATCGTGTTTGCAGCTTTGGTGGGTATCGCTATCAATAAAGTCGGCGAGAAAGCAGAGCCATTAAAACGCACCATTGAAGCAGGTGCTGAAGTCATGTTCCAACTGACTCGCATGGTCTTAAAACTCACCCCTATCGGCGTGTTTGGTTTAATGGCATGGGTTGTGGGTGAATATGGTTTATCAACCTTATTGCCTTTAGGTAAGTTTATCGGGGCTATCTACATTGCCGCCTTTATCCACATCATCTTCGTTTATGGCGGGTTAGTGAAGTTTGTTGGTGGTTTAAGCCCACTGCAATTTTTCCGTAAAGCTATGCCTGCACAGTTAGTCGCATTTAGTACTTCCTCAAGTTTTGGTACTTTACCTGCGAGTACCCGCGCAGTCGAAACCATGGGCGTATCAAAGCGTTATAGTGCCTTTGTGATGCCATTAGGTGCGACCATGAACATGGACGGCTGTGGGGGTATTTACCCTGCGATAGCCGCTATCTTCATCGCTCAAATTTACAATATTCCGCTCGACACACTGGACTATGTGATGATCGCCGTGACTGCGACAGTGGCTTCTGTTGGTACCGCTGGCGTACCAGGAAGTGCGATGGTGATGTTAACTGTCACCTTAGGTGTGATTGGTCTGCCACTTGAAGGCATTGCCTTTATCGCCGCGATTGACCGTATTATCGATATGATCCGCACAGCAACTAACGTAACGGGCGATATGATGACTGCTGTTGTGATTGGTAAATCCGAAAATGAACTCGATGAAGCACAGTTCTATTCGAACGACAATCAAGACGTTACACCAGTGAGTTCGTAGCAATAACAATACTGTATAAAAAGTATTAAGCTAAATAATCAGTACCATTGACCACAGTAAGAGATCGCTTCGGCGGTCTCTTTTATTATCCTGCAAACGGTCTTTGATCTATTGGCTTTAGAAGCCACAATCGACTTCGACAGTCTCTACCAGCTGCAAAATAGGTTACTCAAATAAGATCAAGCTGTTAGACTCTAAAACTACTCTAACTCACACTTTAGCAGAACAGACAATGACGAGACTCTTCCTTATCCCGCTGATCCTATGTTTGTTTTGGGCATTATTTTTAAAAGCCAACAAACTCACGCTAAAACAAGGCCGGCGAGGTTTTATCTACATTATCGGTATAGGTGGTGGGCTAATTTTAATCCTTATGGCATTACTCTGGTTAACGGCTTAGGTTAATACCAAGGATTCATACTATAAATGAGTGACTTAACAAAAAGCCAACTCAATACTGAGTTGGCTTTAGTGATAAAACAGCGTTAACGACTAGAATAAATTCGAAGATAAACCCGCTTAATTTCCCCACTCAGTCAAGCCCAATCAGTTAACCCACTCTGTCATCAACCCAGCACGGCAAGTAAAATCCCCGCAGCCACAGCAGAACCTAGCACTCCCGCCACATTGGGACCCATGGCGTGCATTAACAAGAAGTTGTGTTGGTTGGCCTCTAATCCAACTTTGTTCACGACTCGTGCTGCCATAGGTACAGCCGACACCCCTGCGGCACCAATCAACGGATTAATCTTACCACCCGACAACTTACACATCAGTTTTGCCATCAATACACCTGCAGCAGTACCAATGCCAAATGCTAAAGCTCCCAATACCAAAATTCCTAAGGTTTCAAGCCGCAGGAATTGGTCGGCTGATAACTTAGAACCGACAGCTAACCCTAAGAAAATCGTAACGATATTGATAAGCTCGTTCTGCGCCGTTTTCGATAATCTATCCACCACGCCCGATTCACGCATCAAGTTACCAAGACAAAACATACCCACTAACGGCGTGGCTGCAGGTAGGAAGAGAATCGTTAATCCCAGTACCATCAAAGGGAAAATGATCTTTTCCTTCTTACTGACTTCGCGCAGCTGCTCCATTTTAATTTCGCGCTCGGCTTGAGTTGTCAGTAAACGCATGATCGGCGGTTGAATAATAGGGACTAGTGCCATGTAGGAATAGGCCGCGACCGCAATCGCACCCAATAACTCAGGCGCCAGTTTTGAGGCAAGGAAAATCGCCGTTGGTCCATCGGCACCGCCTATAATCGCAATGGCCGCTGCATCCTTCATGGTGAACTCAAATCCCGGCACTAAGTTCAGCGCTATTGCGCCAATCAGTGTCGCAAAAATCCCAAACTGCGCAGCCGCCCCTAATAACAGGGTTTTAGGATTCGCAATCAAGGCGCTAAAGTCAGTTAGCGCACCAACACCCATAAAGATCAACAGAGGGAACACCCCAGTCTCAATCCCCACATGATAGGCGTAATACAGGATGCCACCTTCTTCGGTAAATCCCGCATGGGGAATGTTCGCCAGCACTGCACCAAAACCAATGGGCAACAATAGCAAAGGCTCAAATCCACGTACGATGGCGAGATACAAGAGCAAAGCGCCCACTGCCATCATCAACACTTGCCCGCCAGTAAAGTGAGCGATACCTGTCTCGGCCCAAAAAGCCATTAAACCTTCCATAATGACTCCTACGCCAAGGCCAGTAATTGAGAACCCACAGACACTGAGTCACCTTCTTTCACCCAGATCTTAGCGATAATACCATCGCCCTGTGCACGAATTTCAGTTTCCATCTTCATCGCCTCAAGGATGATCACGACATCGCCTTCACACACTCTATCGCCTGGAGAAACACGCACTTTGAAGATGTTGCCCGACAAAGGCGCGCTCATTTCAAGCCTGATTTCACCATGGCTTGTTGATGGCGTTGTACTCTCAGTCACAGCTTGCCCAGCATGAACACTTTGTCCCTGTGGCTGGATTTGCGAGATCTCACCGCCTGCGGCGACTTCAACTATGTACTCTTGCCCTTCGACAGTTACCGTGTAGGTTTCAGGACCACGATCCGCAGCATTAGAAGCAGCAAGTACCGAAGTCAGCTCAGGCTTAGGCTCAAAGGCGCTCGGATCGTCACGATTCTTTAAGAACTGCAATCCTATTTGTGGGAAGAGTGCATATGTCAGTACATCATCGTCATGATCTGAAGATAGGCGAATGCCTTGTTCCTGTGCTTTATCAGCTAACTCAAGCCGTAATTTAGCCAGCTCTGGCGTTAATAAATCAGCAGGGCGACATGTAATGGCTTCGGCTCCTTGTAAGACTCTCGCTTGCAATGCGGCATTGACTGGCGCAGGCGTCGCGCCATATTCACCCTTAAGCACGCCTTCAGTCTCTTTAGTCAGTGACTTATAACGCTCACCCATCAACACATTAATGACCGCCTGCGAGCCGACAATCTGCGATGTAGGTGTCACTAAGGGCAAAAAACCTAAGTCAGCACGCACGCGGGGAATTTCTTCCAAGACCAAGTCCATCTTATCGGCCGCGCTTTGTTCCTTAAGTTGGCTCTCCATATTGGTCAGCATGCCACCAGGCACTTGTGCACGTAAGATCCGCGAATCAATGCCTTTCAGCGCGCCTTCAAACTTAGCGTACTTCTTGCGTACTTCACGGAAATAAGCGGCAATCTCCTCAAGCAATACCATATCGTAACCAGTCGCACGCTCAGTATCTTCCACCATAGCGATAACGGTTTCAGTAGCAGTATGTCCATAGGTTTGGCTCATCGACGAAATTGCCGTATCGAGCACATCGATACCCGCTTCAATGGCTTTCTGGTAAGTGGCGGTACTTAATCCTGTCGTCGCATGGCAATGCATAGATAACACGAGTTGCGTTTGGGATTTTAGTCGACTGATAAGCTCAAACGCTTCCATAGGCTTAAGTAAGCCCGCCATATCTTTGATACACAAAGAATCACATCCCATATCTTCGAGACGTTTTGCCATATCAACCCAAGTCTCTATGGTATGCACTGGACTTGTGGTGTATGAGATCGTCCCCTGCGCATGGCCACCAACTTGGCGCACCGCTTTCACCGCAGTTTCGAGATTACGAACATCATTCATTGCATCGAAAATACGAAATACATCGACGCCATTGGTATGGGCGCGCTCAACAAAACGCGTGACTAAATCATCGGCATAATGGCGATAGCCTAATAAGTTTTGGCCACGCAGCAGCATTTGTTGCGGCGTATTTGGCATGGCCTTTTTCAACTCACGAATTCTGTCCCAGGGATCTTCACCAAGATAACGAATACAGGCATCAAAAGTCGCCCCGCCCCAAGATTCCAACGACCAGAAACCAATCTTATCGAGTAACGGCGCTATAGGTAACATGTCATCAATGCGTAAGCGCGTCGCTAAAATGGATTGATGTGCGTCCCGCAATACGACATCAGTTAAAAATAATGGCTTAGCCACTGCTGTCGTAGAATTAGATACAAAAGTCATACTGCTCCCCATTACTTAATCTTTGAACGATACTGCTTTACCGCTAGTGAAATCGCAGCGACCAAGCTTGGATCTAAAGGTTTAGCATCAGATTGCGCTACCCTCTGCTGACTCTTAGCATGATTTTTAGCAAAACGTGCAGATGCAGCATCGACTGCACACCAACGCGCAACCAAATGAATCCCAAGGATTAGTACACTTAAAAATAAATAAACTAAGCCCATCCCCAAAAACATAATGCCAACGGCATCCAATAAAGATTGCGTTACATCCTCCATAGCCCCCTACCCCTTACTCTCTAGATCCCTATCAACAGCGCGATTGCCCCAAAATCATCGCTATCGCATTACAAGTTCAAAATTCATCAAATGAACAGCTCCAAACTATGGTTCTTCCGTAAACAGACACATAGCAATCACCAATCAGAAAAAATCGAATAAAAAATCACATTTTAAAGCTAACTAATCACACAACAAGAAAGCCAGCTAAACTCAACCTGCTAAGAACATAACCAATTGATAACAAAAAAACCATACCAGTGTAAATTGGTCTTACCAACATCAAGTAAATCCACAGGCGACAAGTTATTAATTCTCATAAATCGAGCGATTAATTCAATATTCCATAATGAAAAAAGCATAATGTTGGATTTAAGCTGAAGTGATGTCTTAGGCTAAAAAATGATTCCTAAATTGAAAACAACGAGCATAGGAATAAACCAAGTGAAAAAATATGCAAATTTAACAATCCAAGCTACTGCCATCTGACTAAGTGGCAAAATAAAAATGAATATTGTTCTGAAGACATTGTTTGAAGAAGAGGAATGGGTTCAATTCAGCAAATTAAATCAACTTAAATGCCCCCTAGATACCAACACAGAGCAGTGCCTAGCAATACGGTTGGTGTGTGGAACGGCTATCTTAAAAGATAAGCAACAGTGCTACCTGAGCTAGAGCTCAGGCGTTTAGTTATGCGCAGAATTAAGCAATAGGACGAGAACGAAATAGGAAATCCTAGGACCGACAAAGAACTCAGTAATTGAAATGGCTAGTGAGTTGGTGAGTTGGTGAGTTGGTGAGTTGGTGAGTTGGTGAGTTGGTGAGTTGGTGAGTAAAAATAGCGGAGAAACATGCAAGCTGAAAGAAAAACTGACTAATTTCTACAAATTGCAGACGCAAAAAAGCCAGCTTATCAGCTGGCTTCGTTGCATCTCAATGAGATAATTAGGCGCTTGGCGATGACCTACTCTCACATGGGGAGACCCCACACTACCATCGGCGCGTTTGCGTTTCACTTCTGAGTTCGGGATGGGATCAGGTGGTTCCACAAGGCTATTGTCACCAAGCAAATTCTGTTTATTACCGTGTCCATCTCTGGACCACGTTAATAATAATTCGGAAAGCTGATTTGCTTTTTGAGTCCACACTTCATTAAGTGTTTATATTCTGTCTAAGGC
>NZ_JAKKRO010000033.1:0-53641 GCF_025654235.1 Shewanella sp. SM32
GATGGTTCAATGCCTGTTGTGGCTAGTTGGTTTACACGCACAGCAACAGGGCTGGGATAAGCATTTTCAGGCCAATACCATTGGGCATCGAACGGTACTCTCAACGATTCGCTTGGGATTGGAGGTACTCAGGCGGCCTGATTATCAAATCACGGAGAAAGAATTGCTGGCGGCCTGGGTATTATTCGCCAATCAGTTGCTCAAATATGGCTATGCTATGGCTGATTTATGAGGGGATCCTTCAGGGCTCTGCGATGATATCCATATCATCGAAGGTCACGTCCGCAATCGAATTCGGCTTAGCAAATCTCGGTGTAATTTGCGGCAACGTTTTAAAAAGATGGAAGTTTAGCTATTGCGCTTGTTCTACCCCTTAATCAATTAAACGACGAACAGACGGGACGCGATTAACGCCACAAACACGCCGACAGCAATCGCCACAAAAGTTAAGCATGGTTTTCCCCTTGGGATACGCTGCCTCACGGCGGGCTAACGTGCCAACGCTTCACAGCGTTGGCTAAATACGCTTATAGGTACACGAAGATTTTAGGCAGGAGAAAAGCGTACCCGTTAACGGGTACGTGAGTGATTATGGTTGAATTATATCTTTAATTATTTTTTTCTTTTGAGCGTCTATATTACCCACAACCATAAAAAATGTGTCTTTAGTGCTAAAATTTTGTCTAAATATGTCATCCCCGACAGTTAAAAAACTTAACTCTCTATTAGAGTAAGATAATTTATTGATTACCTCTCCAATGTTCCGTATAAGAATTAACATTTTTGATATATCATAACTTGATATACTTTCATATTCTACGGTACTAAACTCCTCTAATGAAAGGGCTCTACTTTTATAAACTGCATAGCTTTTATTCAATGTGTAATGTTCAGTAGCAACCCTTAAACCAAGAGACTCAAGCAGTTCAAAAATCGCATCATCAAACTCGCGAATAATATCAAATTTATCTTTAATGCTTACACTTCCAAGCCGAACAACACCAGTTCCTAAGCTACCTCCACGACCATAAATTCTGGCAAAGGAACTTTGACTAAATAAATTGTCAAAAAAATCCCTATATAGAACTTCAACATCATTTATGTCTGATGTAAATTCAAATTTATTTGGTTTGTTTTTTGGGAATAAAAGATTGTAAAAAGAGTTAAAGCTAACAATCTTTACATCACTATCCAATAGTTTACTATCCAACTCTTCATTAATTATTTTTCGATGATGAAAATAATTGCTATAAGTATTTTGTGATATTGATATTTTAATTTGATACTGAGTTTCCTCACTTTTATGCAAGAGAGCTGCTAGTGCAAGTAATGCAACTGTAGCCTTCGCCACATCAATTGGAAAACTGAATAGACTGGTAAAATAGGAAAAGCAGATGTTTGAGGCACACAGCTTAGAGTCATATTCCAAAACATCATTAATTATTATCGAGATTGATGACATGGTAAATATAATCAAACCAATAATAAAAATAATTTGAAAAGGCCTGTAGTCTTTTAGTTTTACTGTGCTCATAAATGTATAATAGTAGGTTGGTTTTACTAATGTTAATCATATGAACAAACTTAATCAATGAACTATTTTTCTTAGTTTATGTGCACAATTTAACTATTTCTATTTTGCCTCCTTGAATATTTCCTTTACTACCTGATTGGTATTCATATCCTTCATCACATTATCCAATGGAACCAGCTTCGCCAGCACATTGGGGCTGATATCCATTTCTGCGGCCATCATACGGCGGTCGGCGGCGCGGCTTTGGCGACCACAGCGAATAATGGTCGCATTACCTAATGCGGATTTGTCGGATTTGGCGATAATTTAAAGAGACACCCATTGTTAAATGTCTAAAAGTGGTTGTAAGCATTACTCGGTTTACTTTGCATGACTTGCAAACAACACAATAGCAGAAGGAGTTCACCTTCCCCTCGGAGTTGCCGCAGGGCGAATAGACAAATTGCGTGAGTCTTGCCATGGATGGCAAGCTAGCTTTCGCAGGTGCAGGAATGCATCCTTCGGAAGCGATAGCAAATTTGGCAATGAGCACAAGGGGCTTTCAACTCCGTTGGGGCGTCTTGGAGCATCCAAGGAGGATAGGACGAGCAGTCCTCCTTGGTCAGGTGTGGGGTGAAGCCCCACGACCTTGTTTTGTTTTTTATGCCACGACAGAAAAGAGTGAGGACACCCACATGTTTTTAAGATTAAAAATGAATATATGCCCTGATGTACCGACTTGAAAAGGGAAACTGATAGTGCGGGAACTGGCTAAAAAGGTACCCAGGAATTAACGAAATTAAGCACTCTTATGGAAGTGGCCGTTGGCGGCATGGCCGCTCATTCATATCTGACCCATAGGAGTAGGGGGAATATCACTATTATGTCGGGAACATAATTGACCATGTGACCGTGGCATTCGCGCATCCATATGCAGTAGATGCCGCCGTCGACCCCTCTGGGATGACTTTTATTATTTAAGCAGAGCGTGTCACTGGAATGAGAGTGCTTAATTGTGTCGCTGAATTTATAGTTTCAACATCAACACATCACTATATCAAGGAACGACTATGTACTTTATTGCAGCTTTTGGTCTATTGATGTTGTTATTAAGCCTAGTGATGGTTGTAAAACCTGCGTCTTTCTCGAAGGGTATTATTTCATTTAGCGAGCAGCCCTACTTCCATATTGCTGAAGTGTTTAGCCGAGTTATTGCGGGTCTCATTTTTACCCATTACTCAACCGATACTCAGTTTCCACAGACCATTTTTGCGATAGGTATTGTATTGTTCAGTGTTGGAATGGGCTTGGCGTTAACGCCTCCAAGGTTACATAGGAAGTTTGCGCTATTGTCTGCTCAATACTTCAACAATAAATTCCGTTTAATTGGTCTATTTTCCATCCCGTTATCTTTGTTACTTATCTATTCTGCTGTTGGCGCCTAAAAAATAGTATGCAATCCAACAACAAGGATTTTGTCACAATAATTTAGTTTTAGCTAAAGCATCGCCACTTGTAAAAAACAATGCTAAGGTAATGATTCGTACAACAAGTATAGCTTTCCAAGCAGAATCTGTCGGAGAAAAAGGATGTTTATCAGATATATTTTAATGCTCACTGCCGTGCTGCTATGCCTTTACCCTGTTTGGGGATTAGTGAGCCCAGCAAGCTACTTGCAGGAGATATTAGAGGTTTATCCCGATGCGGAACAAGCCAGTCATACTCAAGTACGAATTACGGCGGCTATTTTATGGATAAGCAATCTGACGCTATCATTTGGGTTACTATTTATTGCAAAATTCATTAAACAACCTCAAACGTACATATTCGCGAAAATATCGTCTATCGCATTAATTAGCTATCCATTTATTCTGACGATAACAGAGGCAATTTCTCACAGTATTCTATACCGCCACCTAGAACATCCTACGTTGACAATCGAGTTTTCAGCGCAAAAAATGTTCTATTTCGTATTTGGCCTGATCATTCTGGGAATTTATCAATCCCAACAAGAGTACAAACGCGCCAAAGAGAATGGTTAATTTATCAACATATTTTAAGGAAAAACCATTGAAGTTCTTTATCTCTTTTATCTTTGCTTTTATTGGCTCCAAATTATTATTCAAATACTTCGATTTTCACTACGATATTTTTAGCGATCCTTTTGATCCATTGAAATTTATTATTGATACGGGGGTGTTCGTTGTTATTTTTATATCAACACAGATACTGTATGAAAAATATTGGGAAAAACGAATAAACAAGAACAGCCATAATTCCCTCAACTAATGCACATAAGGATAATGCGCAGAGGGACTATGAATAATATATGCTGTTAACACGCTCACAAGCACTAAGCGACCAACAGAAACCACATAGGAACTAGAAAGCTTTATATGCAAAAAATCATTCTACCACTGCTCATGCTAAGCCTTGGTGCATGGTCTGGTTTTACTCAAGCACAGGACACCAGCGCGTTATGGGGCAAAGAATACGCTGAGGTGAAATCGAGTTTATTAGCTGCTGGCTGGGTATTAGCGCCCGTAGCAGAAGATGAAACGCCAATGACAGAAGATTACCCTGAAATAACCTGTGGTAACGGCGCGATGGCCATTTGCTCTGTCGGCGTTAAGCGAGACAATAGTACACTTACCTTAGTTGTTGAATCTATTGAACAAGTGCTTATTGTGGCAGGTGAATACTAAACTGCCCAATGGACGATGTGAAATTCAGCCTAAGCGCCTGACATAAACGAGGTAGTGATGACATCTATCCCCCAATCAAAACAAGAACTTGAATTGGCTATTTACTCAGTTTTCCCCAAACTGATGGCTGACTATCGTTCAATCCCAACCCAAATGTCCCGTGTGTGCAGCATAGAAGGAAACATCAAAGGTACACAAATTAGTGTAAGTGATACAGTCGCTTACCTTATTGGCTGGGGTAAATTAGTGCTCAAATGGTACGAGTTAACATCGCAAGCACTCCCCGTTGATTTTCCCGATACGGGTTATAAATGGAATCAACTGGGATTATTAGCAGAGCGATTTCATCATGAATATAGCCAATGGCAATATACTGATTTACTTGATGAATATGAAATGACAATGGAAAAATTGTCAGCGCTGATTGCGAGTCTCAGTGATCAGCAACTGTACGGCATAACTTGGTACGATAAATGGACGTTGGGCCGTATGATCCAATTCAATACTTATTCCCCGATGAAGAATATGCGTACCAAAGTACGACGATTCAAAAAAGACAATGCATTACCCTAGTAAACAACTCTTTTAAGCACGGAGGTATTCATGCCAAGTACCCACACTCACCCGCAGTTAGGTCCTAACCCCAACGATAAAGCGCCGATGAAAGGCTTTCCTCAGGTTGGTTTTCTTAAAAATTTTATCACCCGCGAGAACATTATTGTCGGTGATTACACTTATTATGACGATCCAGCTGGTCCTGAAAGATTCGAGTCGAATGTACTTTATCACTTTGACTTTATTGGCGATAAACTGAATATCGGTAAATTCTGCGCCATTGCGAAAGACGTGAAATTCATTATGAATGGCGCCAATCATCAAGTATCTGGCTTTTCAACTTATCCCTTTTATATCTTCGGCAATGGCTGGGCGAAAGCGGCGCCCAAGCCCGAAGATTTACCTTTTAAGGGCGACACCTGTATCGGTAACGACGTATGGATTGGTTATAACGCCACTATCATGCCAGGGGTGAAAATTGGCCACGGCGCCATTGTTGCCAGCCAATCCGTAGTGACAAAAGATGTACCGCCCTACGCTGTGGTTGGCGGTAATCCTGCCACAGTGATCAAGCTGAGATTCGAGCAAACTGTGATAGATGAGCTTGTTGCCATCGCTTGGTGGGATTGGCCGATAGAGAAAATCACTCAACACCTAGAGGCTATCGCGGGGGCAGAACTCACAACATTACAGCAGGCAACCTAAATAACGCCTATCGCGAGCAAGACTGAACGACAAGCATTAAGCAACACACATTAAAAAAAACGCCATTAAACGCAAACAAAATCCAATATGCGCAATTTTGTACAAAAGCACTGAGGGTTTCTGGGTTACTATCAGGCACAACCCGCCCATTCATACACTAAACACGAAGGCCTAGTGTGAACACAGAACATGCGGCCTACCAGATTCCCGATGAATTAGGTGGCCTCGAGTTACTCAATGCCCACTACCATAAACAAAACTTTAGTCGGCACACCCATGAAGGTTATACAGTCGGCGTGATTGAAACGGGGGCGCAGCGTTTTTATCGCACAGGTGGCAACCATGTGGCGCCAAAGCACAGCATCATTCTCGTCAACGCCGACGAAGTCCATAATGGCTGTAGCGCCACCGAGGGCGGTTGGTCCTATCGTGCCATGTATCCAGTACCCGCGCAGTTTGCCAATATTAACAGTGAGCTAGCATCAAACCGCGGTGCGCCCTATTTCCCTGAGCCCGTAGTGTACGATCCTGAATTAGCCGAACTGCTGCGCCTCACCTTTACTACCTTAGATACATCGGACAATCGCTTACTGCGCGAAAGCTTGGTCTATTCAAGCTTGACACAGTTGATGACACGCCATGGCAAGAATCGCCCAAGCGATGACCTCGCTGTAATCGCTAAGCCTGCGTTAGCACTGGTGAAATCCTTTATCGACGATCATCCTGCAGCCGACATCTCCCTTGAAGAGCTGGCAACACTCGCGGGATTAAGCCCCTATTATTTGCTGAAGCAATTTCAGCGTTATTACGGCTTACCGCCCCACGCTTACCAAATTCAAGCAAGAGTGAGACTCGCCAAAGGAAAAATCAAACAAGGCACACGGCTGCTCGATGTCGCCCTCGATTGTGGTTTTCACGATCAAAGTCACTTGAATCGACATTTTAAGAAGACAGTCGGTGTTACCCCGGGGCAATTTGCCAAAGAAATAGGCCGCAATATTATCCAAGCCTAAACAATCACTTTAAGTTAATCTGCCATGCTCATTCTTGCTTTCTCCTCGATTGACTAAGCAAGCAAGCTTATCCAAGCATTTATTGTTTAACAGCAACCCCGTCGCCGCTATTTTTAGGAGCCAAAGTGACCACCGACAAGCTTATAGAACCTAATGTTTATCCTGTGCATCCATCGAAATCCAAGGCATTTTTAAAAGGTACATTAGCCATGATGCCGTTGACAATAGCGGTTGTACCTTGGGGAATTTTAGCGGGCTCCTTCGCCATTGAGGTTGGGCTAACGCCCATTGAGAGCCAAGCTATGTCGGCGATTATCTTTGCGGGCGCGGCTCAATTAGTGGCACTCGGCATGGTGAAAGCCGGTATTGGTCTGTGGAGTATCTTAATTACGACGTTACTCATCACCTCACGCCATCTGTTATATGCAATGGCGATGCGCAGTCAAATCAGTCCTTTGCCGTTAAAGTGGCGCCTGACATTGGGCTTTTTGCTCACAGATGAACTGTTTGCCATCGCTAATCAAGGCAAGTTACATAAGTTCGACCCTTGGTACGCCCTTGGCGGCGGTTTGAGTTTCTATATCGGTTGGAACATAGCCACACTACTTGGCATAGTGGCGGGCAATGCGATCGAGAATTTAGATGAGATGGGATTAGATTTTGCCATCGCAGCCACCTTCATCGCTCTGGTCGTTCCTACCATAAAAAAGCCATCGATTCTCGTCTGTGTATTAGTCTCGCTCACCCTAGCAGTAGTATGCGCCGTTTTTAAAATTCAAGCGGGACTGCTCATTGCCGCCATTGCGGGAATGACGGCAGGTGTACTTTACGCCAAAGTGACCAAGGAAGCGGAACGCGCAGAACAATCCGCCAGTCACAGTCAGCTAGCAAGCGCACAGACCAAAACAGAAGTGGATACTGGAGTTGGGACTGACATTAAGACAAAAACATTGTCAGGAGAAAAAGCATGATTTGGTTAATGATCTTTTCAATGGCGGCGGTTGTGTTTATCAGTCGTCATTTACTACTTGAGCCTAAACTACCGCTGCGATTAAGTAAGGGCACCCAAACCTTTTTAAGTTACTCGGCCCCTGCGGTACTCACTGCGATCTTTGCGCCCATAGTATTTGTGCAGGAAGGTCAGCTCGATCTGAGCCTAGACAACAGCTATCTCATCTGCGCCTTAGTCGCTACAGTGTTGGCGCTCGTCACCCGTAATACCTTACTGACAACAGTGCTGAGTATGGGACTGTTTTTCTTTATCCACTAAGTCAACAAAGAGTCAGTGTTCAGCAACGGCACTGACTCTTGCATCAATCACTTACACTGTCCCTACCACTCTTTTACACAGCCTAACCCCTCTGAGACATCGCCCCCTAGAAAATTACTTCCACGTTATCTTGATTTTCCACAATCTTCATATATTTAGACTCTTATGTCTGTGCAACTAACAGTATCGGCTTTAACGGTATTTCACACATCGACGATAATGGAAGAGTGATGATATTTATCAGCAATAACAAAGGCTCAAACAATAAAAAAAATACTTAACCTAACCATATTCAAACTATTTAGTCTCTAAAACGTCCATTCAGAAATGTTATTTACAGCATCTATTACAGCACTCATCTCAGTATAGTTCTCGGAATGAAGAGTCCATTTAAAAAGTTTTACATAATAAAATGCCGCATAAATATTAATCCACATTCAAAAACCAACCAACCAAAAATTAAAGTAAATACACTATATTATAAAGTTCTAAATACCGTTTAAAAATAAAGTGATTAACATTTTTAACCAGATTAAAACACGCCTAAAATTAATTCATTTTTATTTTGTTTAATAAAAATAAAAGTGTTAGCTTTTTAGATGTGCCTAGCAGTAATGATTATTTATATGATTCAGGACTACATATAATTGCCATCGGCGCTCTCAATGAAAGGACGTATTTTATTAAAATAAAGGAACAATCATGAGAACAAAATCTAGCCTGGGTATATTAACTTTATCCTGTTTAACCGCACTTGGAACTGTTTCTTTGTTGGCCGAAGCTGCTATTCCGAATACTATTCCAAAACTGTCAATGGTAGAACACGCAGCCCCTGATCTTGATTCGCTTAAAAATGATGCAATTAACGACCCCTCGTTTATCAGCTCGTTATTCTCCTTAGGACACCATCTCGGATATGCATGGGCTGGCGGTACAGCATCCCAGTATGTTGGTGAAGACATCGAAGTCAGAAGAGAATCGAGCAACGAATACAGTCTTAAAGCCCGCTATAACGGTAATGATCCTTATGCAAGCGGCTACAGAGCGAATGAACGTTTGAAGGTAAATTTACAAAATATTCATTTCGTCACTAATCCTCAAAGTCTAAAGTTAGGTTCACCTCAAGTTTATGATCGTGAGGCTATTTATACTGCTCCTGTGGTTATCTATAACTGGGGCGATACCGAAGATACCGGTGTCGCCACTCTTAACTATGATTACACCACTAGCTGGGCCAAAACCGATAATTTCTCCTTCTCCGAAAAAATTGGCGTAACCAATAAATATGAAGTGGGTATTCCAGGAATAGGTGGAGCGAGTTCTGAAATCAGCGCCGAATTTTCTGCCAGCCAAGGTTGGAGTGAAACCGACGGCAAAAGTACAACGATTTCGAGTCAGGCGCAGTACCGCGCAATTATGCCGCCTCGCAGCAAACGTTATATTTCAATCACCCTATTTAAACAAAAGGCAGATGTCCCATACACCTCAAGTTTATATATGATGTACGATATAAAATATGAGAACTTCTTAAAATGGGGTGGTAATGCGCATATTAATCATCCGACAAATAGACCTAACTTTCCTTACACCTTTGGCGGAGCGAATGCGAATAATCTTAATGGACCAGAAGCCTTAGTCGACCAATATCTTCATCAAGATATTAACGGTTATGGTGTATGGGATTGGCCTGCAGCGATTAATTCGGCACAGTCAAAAAGTGGCTTTGAGTGGCAATTGGCGAATATTGTTAGACAACATGGCGCACCTATCAGCGGTAAATTTACAGCAATAGATTCGAGTCAATTTAATATCGATGCCAGTGAATCCTATCCACTAACGGATGAAGACATTGCTAATCGTCCTAAAAGCGCTCAAAAATTAGGACTGAGTCGTAATATTCAGGTTGCCGTCGGCGAGCTCCAAAACAATGATGAAGATGGTTTAATCAAAAAACTGAATATTTCGCAATCAAGTGAAGTCATGTTAAACAATTAAAAACGGTGAGCTTAGGCTCTCAATAACTACTATGACACCAGTATCAGAGAGATCTCGATACAACTAGCGAATTACTAGAAAGTTACTAGCAAATTAGAAATGTAATACAAAGCCACTCATTCGAGTGGCTTTTCTTTCGCTTCTGCTCGCGCCTTCGATTGCTCATCCATCAGGCAAATATAATCTTCAAGCTCTTGCCCAAGAGTGAGATCAAAATGACGGTTTAACCGCACAAGACCTGTGATGCGATCGACCCTGAAATTACGAAAATCAGCACGTAGCTCACACCATGTCAGTAAGGTCCAAGTACCACGCCAAAAATAGATGGCGAGCGGCCTAACTTCCCGCTCGGTAACATCCAGTTTGACATCTTGGTAGAAGAGTTTGACGTATTCGCGGCGCTGAGCCGCATTACGCAAGGGATCAAGGAATTGAAACTCATTGGAATCGAGGTAAAAATCCGGTGAAAACATTAAGGATTGATAGGCTTGTAATCGTTTAGGCAACACAGCTTCGACTTTAATCATCGCCTGCCTCGCGGCGCTACCAAGCTCCTTACCACCCCAAGTTTGCACCATACGCATGCCAACTTGAATCGCTTCGAGTTCGGCTTCGTTAAACATCAAGGGCGGAACATTCACCTCGTGGCGCAACAAATAGCCGACACCCGCTTCCCCTTCAATAGGAATGCCACTTAAACACAAATCCTGCACATCACGGTAAATCGTGCGTGTAGAAACCTCTAACCGTTCAGCCAACTCTTGGGCTGTGGTCAGGCGTTTATGTTTGAGAATTTGCACTATTTGAAATAGGCGATCGGCGCGGCGCATTAGCTCTGGTTTAACCCTTTATCTATCAATCAATTGATTAAGTATTATTACCCTAGGTCAATCGCTGGTATGTCCTTGAATACACACTTGAGTGTTTTTACGATTTGAATCATAAAATCCCGATATAGATCTCAACCTCAGTAGCACTAAGATAGACTTCAAAATCCGTTTGATAGCGTCGCTGATGAAAGCAATCAGCCGCGCTAAAATAACCCCACACTTGCCCCCAAAGATCGATAACACACTGTGGCATATCACCCTGAGCAGTGAATTTTAGGTACTTGCCCGCGTTAAGCTCCAATGGCGTAAAATGACTTGCATCAACAGGGGCATCAATTGCCTTACCCACCAGCACAGAAAACTCGCCATTCATGTCTGACTCATAGTCATAATACACGCCATACATGGGCGAATTGAGCATAGCGGTCAGCTGGGATGATTCAAAAAAGGCTTGCCATAAACTGCCAATTTTAGCGCTATCGATAGACATTTCTGCCCGATTATTCGTGCGGGTGCTTAGTCCAAGTAACGGTCGAGCATCAATATAAACCACATCCATCTTTGTTTCTTCCATAGAAATCTAAACCAATAGGTTAATGTTAGCGTCGTGCCTTAAGGACACGACGCTAAAAATTTAACACTCGAGACTACTTATCCTTAGACCACAGACCGACTTTATTGCCTTCACTATCGGCAAATAACGCGATGTAACCACACTCTCCACCATTAATCGGCGTCACTGGCAGCAAAATATTCACATTGGCGGCAGCGAGTTTATCCACTAGCGGTTGTAAGTGGGTGCTGAAATGCAAATACACTGTGCTGCCCTGCATCGATGGTTGGCTCATGCTGCATTTGACTAGCCCTATGCTCGCCGCACTCGCATCCTCAGTGACTATGCTCGCATATTCCATTTCTTCCATATCGTCACGTTTAAACTCGACCCCAAAATGCTGTTGATAAAAAGCAACGGCACGGTTCATGTCACTGACAGGAATTTCACCCCAAACTAACGGTGCAATAGATAACATTTTCACTTTCTCCTTGTTGAAAAAATATCAATGATTCAAAACCTTATTAGTACAATTCAGGACTGAATCATTAACGGGCGACAACAAGAATAAAACAAGGCTACTGACAGCATGATGTCAGTAGCCTTTTAATAAAAGTGAATTTTGGCGTTTTAACTTAACCAGCAACCAAGATTATTTTGGCAAACTGGCTTGGTGAGCCTGAATAAAATCATCCATGGCTTTGCTCGCCCTCGCTTGGGCGCTAGCTAAGGTATCTGTATCAACCATAGTTTCTACCACTTCGTAGTAGCACTTAATTTTAGGTTCAGTGCCAGATGGTCTGACGATCACCCGAGCGCCGCCCGCTAAGCAGTAAGTCAATACATCGCTCGGAGGTAAGTCGATTCTCTCAACACTGCCATCAACAAAACGACGCTCAAGTGCCTTTAAATCATCGGTTGATAGCACATCTAACTCACCAATCTTAACCGGTGGATGCTCGCGCAAATAGGCGCCAATATTGGGCGTGTCAGGTTTTAAGGCAATACTCACCTGCGCATTGAGATGGAACCCATGCTCACGGTAAATTTGCTCGAGTCTGTCCCAAATCGTTTGCCCCTTCGCCACCAGCTCGGCAGTCAATTGGGCAAATGCCACCAGCGCCGACAAGCCATCTTTATCCCACACCATACTGCCAACTGTGTAGCCAAGAGCTTCTTCATAGGCAAACAGGAATTGATCCTCAGGCGAAGTTTTCGCAATCCCTACATTCATCAGCCACTTAAAGCCAGTGAGCGTGGTAAAGCTTTGCGTGCCAAACCCTTGAGCAATCTTAGATAACAGACTCGATGACACTATCGTTGTGCCCGTAAGTCGTTGATTATCTTTGGCGTGAGATAACAAGTAATGCCCAAAGAGCACACCGACTTGATCGCCCGTCAACATCTGATACTCGCCATCCTCTTTACGCACTGCGACCGCAAAACGGTCGGCATCGGGATCGTTAGCACAGGCGAGCATAGCGCCGTGTTTTTTCGCCTCGGCAATCACTAAATCCATCGCCCCTTTTTCTTCTGGGTTTGGGAAGTTAACCGTCGGGAAATCGCCATCGGGTTCACGCTGGGAGGCAACCGAATACACTTGGGTGAAACCGGCATCTTTCAATACCGTTTCGGCCATTTCGGCACCCACGCCGTGCATGGCGGTATAGGCTAAACTCACCTTTTCAGGGGCGGTATGGTTTTGCAGCACCTCAGCTTGCTGCACGCCATGACGATAGCTTTGGTAAAAATCGTCCTGCAGGATAATTAACTTACCTTGTTTTACCGCGTCATCATGCTCTAAAAACGGAATAGCTTGATTCGCGGCGCGCTCAATTTGCGCGGCAATGCCAGAGTCGTGGGGCGGAATAATCTGCGCGCCATTCTCCCAATAGACTTTATAGCCATTGTATTGCGGCGGGTTATGACTCGCGGTCACCACAATGCCCGCTGCCGCATTAAAATGTTTTACCCCAAAGGCCACCAGCGGCGTTGGCGCTACTTTGGACGTTAAGCGTACCTTAATCCCCATAGCGGTGAGCACACTCGCTGCATCATGGGCAAAATTGAATGAGTCGTGGCGGCCATCATAACCAATCACCACGCCACGCTCGGCTGCATCTTTAATCTGATCAAGTAGATATGCACCAAGACCAGCAGAGGTTTGACGGATCACCAAACGGTTCATCCCCATAGGCCCAGCACCGACGACACCGCGTAATCCTGCTGTGCCAAACTCCAAGCGACCCGCAAAGCGCGCTGCGAGTTCGGCTTCATTGCCGCTATCAATTAGGGTTTGTAACTGGGCTTGAGTGCGAGGGTCAGGATCATTTTCAAGCCAATGGTTTACCTGTAACTGCAGATGGGTATTCATATCACGCCTCATTGAAAATCATTTGCAATCACCTTAGGAAAAAGCACGTAGAAGAACAAGCTAATTTGCATTAATTTCAAAATGAGCCCAGGGTTTTGCCATAAAAAACGCACTATCTAACAGGTCATGCCAGATAGTGCGTTGGTTTTAACAAACTGGTTTCAAAACGGATTTAGAGTTTAAAGATATTATCCTTCGTATCTCTGTCGATGAGCTTCACAAAGGGATCGACCCCCACATAACTGGGTTTTTCAGCCAAAGTGATCGTCAGCTTGTTTTCACCACTGACCAGCCTATGCTTCTCAATCAATAACACCTGTTTGTCATCCTTTAGCTTATCGGGATCGGCACTAAAGGCACCGATATCGATGATGGCATCTAAAGATTGTTCGGTTTCTTCACCTTTACCACTGGCGACTTTGCGACTGGCATAAATGCTCAAGTCAACTTGCGTCTTACCATCAGGCAGAGTGGTCATTACCGCATTGGTTAACCTAAGATCGTAGAGTGTGATCTCATTAAAAGACTCATCGATAAAGCGGGCTTGCGCTTCATCTGTGCCTTGCTCAAGGTAACTCACTAAATCCAATGTGGTTGGGAAAGGATCGTTACGATACTGATAACGCGCTAAGAATGCCTTCAAATTAGCGTTAAGTTTCTCTTCACCCAACACATCTTTAATGGCCATCATCACCACTGAGCCTTTCTGATAATGAATGTACTGCTGATTTTCACTGCGCAGCAAAGGCATCTCCTTTATGGACTCGGATGAACGGCCGCGTAAATATCTATCTAATTCGTATTTCAAGAATTTACGGATCATTTTATCGCCATACTTTTTCTCCAGCACCATCAGCGCCGAATACTGCGACAAGCTTTCGGATATCACAGCACTGCCCTGCACATTCGCAGCGCCCACTTGGTGTCCCCACCATTGATGCGCCACTTCATGGGCTGTGACGTAATACACAGGATCGATATTATCCTCATTGCGTAAATCAGTAATAAAACCAATACGCTCTGAGTAAGGTACTGTATTAGCAAAACTTTGTGCAAAACTACGGTAACCCGGAAACTCCATAATTCGCATTTGCTTATGCTGATAAGGCCCAAATGCTTGTGTGTAGTAATCGATAGAATCTTTAACCGACTCTATCATGCGCGCAATGTTCCAAGGATGCTCCGCATGGTAGTAAACCTCAACCGCAACACCATTGTGCTCAGTTTTTTCCACCTGATAACGGCCCGAAATAATCGCGTAGAAATTCACCATAGGGCTATCCATTGAATAATGGAAATACTCACGCCCATCCTGCTGCCACTGTTTTTGCAAATACCCTGGCGCTAATGCAATTTGATCTGCACTTGTCGAAATAGTGGCTTCAAACTGAATGAAATCACCATCGACACCAAAGAAGTTTTGCGTGTAGTAACGGCTGTCTTCAAGCTTGTTCGCTCGAGCTTTTTCGGCTAAATCGCGCTTTTCGCGCTCGTGGCGATCCATCAGCTCATAGCCGTCTTGATAACCAAAGAGGGGCAATAGTTCGAAGTTGTTGATGAAGGTGCCATTTTCAACCACTGACATATCAAAGCCAGCTTCGGCAATACCCACAGACTGACGTACTAATTGAATGTCCCCTTGCACCACCTGCCCAGGCTGCACAGGTGTCGAAAAGGTCAACCAAGCATTGCGATAGCGGCTATCTAACTCACCTAAGTTTGTATTTGGGATATTGATTTTTACCGTTTCGGCCTCAGTATGCTCGGGCCACTGCACTAACATCCTTTCGATTGGTTTATCTGACTTGTTTTGCCATTCGAATATCACCTTAGCAACAATTTTTCTCTCTTCAGGGAAAATATCAATATTCGCATTGACCTTAGTGGCCACTAAAATCGGCATGCTTTGGTATTGTTTGAAGGCCTTCTCATAATCGGCTTGCAGATCTGTGGTTTCATCTTGGGTTAAATAATGATTCAACACTTTTGTTTGGTAGAACAAATAACTGCCCATACCCAAAAACACCACCAAAGCAACGCTCACAATAGCTTTGCCACTAAAACCAAGCTGATAACTCAGTAATCCCATACGAGTTTTAAGGCTTTGCTGCGGTCCGCGATGGTACAAGCCATAACCTAAAACAAACAGGATAAGGCTAAAAGCCCCCCAGTAAATCATATAGAGTGCATGACTTAATAAACCCCAACCGTAGCCGTTCATATCCGAGTAAATTAAGGTCGGTGATTGACCAAAGTTATATAAGCTATGGCCAAATCCCCAGCTTGCCATAACAAATGTCGTTAGATAATAAGCAACAAATAGTCCCATACCTGCGTACTTATTTGGGCTAAGCACTTGCAGGAAAAACGCCAGCACAGCGGTCATCAACAGCGGCAGGAGGTAATAAAATCCCAGTCGAATAAGGTACTGAGCAATCTCAAGATTGGCTTGACCTTTTATCAATTGAAATACAATTGTGGTACACATTGCGAGCACATAGAGCAAGGTCATCACTATGACCACAGACACTAACTTTGAGCCCCAAAAGCTTAAGTTTGATACAGGAACGCTATCGACGATATCTCCCATTCCTGAACTGCGTTCACGCCAGACGATTTCTGCGCTGTAATAAATCAACACTATCACCATCAATAGCCCCGTCGCGCCAGCAATGTTATCCACCATATCTTGGGTTAATGGCCAATTAGATGTGCCGTACCAACCAAAATCATCGAACATGGGGCCGACTAAATTGAAAATAGTCAGCACACCTAACACCACAAATGGCGCGGTAAATAGTACTTGCCGTACTTCAAATTTAACCCGCGTCCAAAATTGCTGGCGACCATTAGGCTCAGTTGCCATAGCCAATTGTGCCAAAGGCACTAAGCTGGGGACTGTCCCCGCTTTATCGGATTTTTTCTCACGTTTCTTAGTCAAACTCGGCTGACGGAAAATCCCTGAAACGGCCAGTAATGCACAGGCAATTCCAAACCATATCGCCCTGTTTTGCAGTACGAGTCCTGAGAATTCAATTAACTGGCTATTCTTCTCGCTAATGGTCCAGTAACGGGTCACTTCGGCAAAGGTGCGCAGCGCAAAGGGATCAAGCAAAGCAGCAATAGTACGATATTGTGGCTGACTCGCCATTTCGCCCGTCAAGGTATAAAGCACCAACATGGCTACAGCGGTCAGATAGAGCGCCATTAAGGAACGAAAATGACTTGCCATCGCATAGAATAGAGTCGAGATCAGCAGCAAAGTCGGCATGGCGAGTAAAAAATACGGCACAAGATAATTCGATAACGCAAAAGGCCCAAAACGGCTAGCATCGACCCATGGCATAAAAGAGCCAAGCATTAACCCTATGGGAATAAAGGCAAATACCATCATCACCACAACAAAACTGCCGAGAAACCGACCAAATTGGTATGCAAATGGTGATAGGGGTTTGCTATAAATCAGCTCTTCCATCAAATGCTGATGATTGCGGATAGCCGTACTACCCACAAAATTCACCACGGCAAACATGGAAATGAGTCCCATGATCAACATGGTTTGAGTAATCCCAAATGGGCTATTTTTCATCACCTCACCGCCGCTACCAATTTGAATATTGTTAGAGACGACTGATAGAAAACTCATTAAAAACAATAGAAAAGAAACAACATAAAAGGATGGCTGACGCAAATAATAACGCCACTCAAACCTAAGCATTGATAACAACATATTGATATCTCCTTAGGCAGCCTGACGGCGGTGACTGAGTAAAGTAGAAAAATACAAATCTTCAAGCCCTGCTGTCGCAGGGATAAATCCCTCAGGACAAGTGTCAGCCATCACATTAAGGACAGTGCGTCCCGCTAATAAACGCTTAGAAATCACAGGTAATTGCGCTTCAAGCTCCTGCGCCTGTGCTTGACTCACAGTCTTAGTCCAAATTTTTTCCGTTAATTCACCCACCAATTGATGTGGATTGCCTTGAAGCAGAATTTTACCCGATGCCAAAACTGCCATATTAGCGCAGAGTTCAGACACATCTTCGACAATGTGAGTCGAGAGGATTACCACTTTTTCCTCACCTAAACTCACCAGCAAGTTATGGAAACGGTTACGTTCTTCGGGATCGAGACCCGCGGTAGGCTCATCCACAATCAATAACTTAGGATCACCAAGCAAGGCCTGAGCAATACCAAAGCGCTGACGCATACCGCCAGAGAAACCACTCACGGCTTTATTTTTATGCTGATAAAGATTGGTGTGTGCCAACAATCCTTCAACCGCTTCTTTACGCAGCTTGCTCTGATTAATGCCCTTAAGAATGGCTAAATGATCTAACAGGTCATAGGCGCTAATACGCGGATAAACATTAAAATCCTGGGGTAAATAGCCTAAGATTTTACGCAGCGCTTGAGGATCGGCTAATACATCAATACCGTCAAACACTATGCTGCCGCTGTCGGCACTTTGCAGCGCGGCAATGGTACGCATCAGTGATGACTTTCCCGCACCATTGGGTCCGAGTAAACCAAACATCCCTTTGGAAATCGTTAAATCAACACCATCGAGTGCTTTAACACCGTTATCATAGGTTTTAGTGAGATTAGAAATAGTCAGCATGCTTCCCTCTTGCGTCTGTGAGTTCAAAATACCGACAAACTATCACATAAAATTAACCTTTACAGTAGTTATCAAGATATTCATGTACTTACAGAATGCTAGCCAGCAAAACAAACTACATATTCTTAATCCCTAAAATAGCAAAAGGGACTCTATTTGAGTCCCTTGCTATTGAAATACAATATAAAAGTAAAAATATGCCACGAATTAAAATATGGCGTACCAAATACAATTAGTTACATAAACGCCAACATTAGCGCGAGGGTAAAGTGCCATCAAATACACGCACTTTGATATTCTTTTTTAGGTTATCTTGGTCTTGTTGCCATTCTTGCCACTGGGTGAGACTAATACTAAGCTGCAATGAAAAATCAGTAGAAATCCACTGTTTTTGCCCTTGAGTATATTTAGGTGCAGGGACTATGTTACTGGGTCCAACGAAGGACGCAGAACACATAAAGGTTTTGAAATACACTTGGTCAATCGATAAATCGAGGGCGCTGGGCGATGTTAAACATTGACCACTGCCCGGCTCTTGATACGAGGCAAATTGGTACAGGATTGCCGGTGTATTATTGGTACTATCGGGAACTGAAGCCGTTTGATGACAAGATAAACAGCTACTTAATGCATTATCTGCAGGGCCATTTAAACGCCCATTACACCCTAAGTGTCCCGCATTGGTGTGCTCATTCAAACGGCCAACGACCTCTTGAAATACCGCGCTATCCTTAAGCCCTGTGATTGGGTTTTGAGGGAATGCTGCCGCTCCCACTGTTGCTGGCGGCGTGTCATTCCCCCACATTAATCCCAGAGGTGAGATACGATCCCAAGGATTTTTCTCTTTCGCTTTAAACTGACCATCGGCGACAAAAGTGCCATAGGCCCAGCCCACGGGTGAACGGCTGTCTCGCACTGCAATATCAAACTGCAATAAGTACACATCGGCGACAGAGCGCGGGCATTGCTCTGTTTCCTGTTGGAAACTACAGGCACTGCCATCGGCGTTTTTACATACACAGAAATCACTGGCACTGATATTGGCTTGCCAAACAGGTACATTTTCAAGGAAAGGATAGTTATTAGGCGTTGCGGTAGTGAACAGTAACTTGCCAATCACACTGCCTTCATTAAATGCAAAATTTTGCTGGGGCATCACAGGTGATGGTGCCCCGGTCCATACCTTGCCAATGCTGTTTGCCGCCTGAGGATTATAAAAGCCCACCGCCCACATAGTGGTTTTAAGGGAGCCTTGGCCTTTTATCTCCATAGTAACGGGGGCTTCTCGGGTCAAGCCATGGATAAATTCCCGCCCACTCATGGGATCATAGGTCTGATAGGGAATATGGTACCAAGAGCGCACCTTGTTGTTACACAGATCCCAGTCTTTACTGACATCGCCTTTGTCGATGTTTCCCTCTTGGATGTACTTCATCACAGCCCAGAGGTATTGCTCAGCTTGGGTATTTTTATCATTTTCACTCAGATTCTTATCGAAGGGATTGAATTTAAGCCAAGGTGCAGCGCTATCTGGTTTGGCACTTGAATAAGCATCACTAAGGCTAAAAATAGGCCCCTTCCAGCCCGGATAAGCTTGATTGATGGTGACCTGATTATCCCACATACCTGTTTTTGTAAAAGCAGGATCTTGGAAGTAACTTGGATAGGCTCCAGTACAGGTTGAATTTGCGTTAGATCTAGTGTTGGGCGATTGCTTATCTGCAGCTTTTGCGTTGACTGTGGTCAATGAACAAACGGTGAGCAGAAGTATGGCGGTAATGTTGAGTTTCATAATATCGTCCTTGAAGAGTATTAGTCCTAAAAACTCCCTTTGTGAGCCCAAAACTAACAACGGCTCGAATTAAGCATAGACTAATTTTTAACATCTTCTGTAAAGCTTAACGATTCACATATTAAGGATATAAAAAAGGCCGTTTAGTATGACTAAACGGCCGAAACATATTACTTATTGGACTAGCCGTCCAAGCTATTTCTCAACTTCTTGCCCACGCGTCTTCCACAGCGAATACAAGACACCTAAGACTAACAGACCAAAAGTCACACCAAGGGACACTGCTGTTGGGATAGTAAAGTCCACTATTCCCTCGTGATTGAAATACACTAAACCCACTTTCACCCCAATAAATACTAATACCACTGACAGCGCATATTTAAGGTATTCAAAACGGTGCACCATAGCAGCCAACGCAAAATACAAAGCACGTAGCCCCAGAATCGCGAAGATATTCGAGGTATAAACGATGAAAGGATCTTGGGTAATCGCAAAAATAGCTGGAATACTGTCGACTGCAAACACCAAATCCGCGGTTTCCACTAAGATCAACGCCAAGAATAACGGCGTCGCCCACCATCCTTTTATTAACTGATGATCTTCGCCACGTACCCAGAATTTTTCTTTATGCAGCGTTGGTGTAAAACGCATCTTAGTGCGTAACCATTTATAAAACTTATTGTCTTGGATATCACCGTGCTCATCGTTTGAGAAGAGCATTTTCACGCCAGTGAAAATCAAGAAGAGTCCAAATAACACAAGTACACCTTGATACTGGGCAACAAGCACAGCACCAAGACCGATCATAATGGCGCGCAACACTATTACGCCCATAATGCCCCAGAAGAGCACTCTGTGTTGGTATAAACGTGGGATACCTAAGCTACTGAAGATTAACGCGATAACAAATACGTTATCCATAGACAGTGATTTTTCAATCAGATAGCCCGTTAGGTATTCCATACCGGCGGTTGAACCCTTGTACCACCAGAGCCAGGCCCCAAACAATAAGCCCATACAGATATAAAAGGCTGAAAGCTTTAAACTTTCAGCCACGGTAATTTCATGCTGATCCTTGTGCAATACGCCAAGGTCAAAGGCTAATAACGCCAGCACAAAACCGAAAAACATTAACCAAACCCAAAGCGGGTAACCCACAAATAGGGTGGTAAAAAACTCCATAAGTCTCCTTAGTAACACATAACGACTGATCTAAATCAGTAAAGTTGAGCAGATAGACATTGACTCATTGTAGAAATATAAACTGTGAAATCTTATATGAAAAATGCAACTATCAAGATTAAAATTCTTTTACAATCAATATAATTATGGTGTTTATTTATACTTATGCCTCGAATAAGTTCACTTCTCAATCACAGCGCTTCCCTGAGAAAATCATCTAACCCACCCATTCGTGACATTCCTTTAGATAGCAGCCTCGAACAAGCGCGTAGATGCTCTCCAATAATGCAAAATTGCTATCAATCATAAAACTTACACTATCCATTAAACGACGAACTACAGCTAAATCAAGGCTAAAGCCGCTAAGATAAAACTGCCATAGTTGAATTATGGCCACTATTTAGCACTCATTTCTTAACTGAAAATGAATTAATTTAACCGCTTAGTATTGCTATAGCGAGCCTTAAAGAACGGCTAAAAATGTTAGTTATACAAAATATTCATCACTTTCAAGACCCTTGGCTGTTCCATATCATCCGAGTGTGATTAACTGCTACAACAGCGCTGTCTTTTAGCGATCAAAAGCGCCGCGATAATCACAAATAATGAAAAATAATTAATAAAATTCATTACGATAAAATGAATCATTAGCTGCTCGGCGCATAAAGTGCCAGCAATGGGAGTCTTAAGTGTCAATAGAACAAAACCCGCCGCACGCAATGCAGGGCCCACAAGGCTCGCCCCCTGCTGAAATGCTATTTGGGCATCCTAAGGGCTTATTTGTCTGCTTTTTTACCGAAATGTGGGAACGTTTCTCTTTCTACGGTATGAAAGCATTACTGTTTCTTTACCTGATTAAATATCATCTATTTACCGATGAATTTGGTTACAACGTGATTGGCGCTTACGGTGCCTTAGTGTATGCCATGCCCGTAGTGGGTGGCTTATTGGCCGACCGCTATATCGGCATGCGCAAAGCGGTAATCTTTGGCGGTATTTTATTAGTACTCGGCCACTTAGGTATGGCCTTTGAAGGCCATCAAGCGGTTATCGTTGCAGGTGAAATTCAACGGGATGAACAAGCGCTGCAAGTATTCTATTTATCCCTCGCCTTAATCATTGTCGGTGTGGGCTTTTTAAAACCCAATATTTCCACCATAGTCGGTCAGCTTTATCCTAAATCATCCGCTAAGCGAGATTCTGGTTTTACCATTTTCTACGCGGGCATCAACTTAGGCGCCACCTTAGCCCCGCTAATTTGCGCTTATTTAGGTGAAACCTATGGCTGGAAGTACGGTTTTGGTTTGGCAGGTTTAGGGATGTTAGCGGGTTTATTGGTGTTTATTCGTGGCAAGAAACATCTACAAGGTTTCGCCGAACCCAGAGATCCCGCGCGGATTTTAAAGAAAACCGCCGGCATAACGACAGAACAATGGATTTACTTAAGCGCAATTGGCAGCGTAATCATAGTCTGGGGGTTGATTCAAACCCACTCCCTCGTACTTTCGATTAGCAGTTTATTACCCGCAGTGAGCCCAGTGATTTGGTTCTTGCACTCAGTATCACTAGTGCTCGCCCTTGGTATTGGCTGGTTCATGGTGAAACATTGTAATCCGATTGAACGTCAACAGATGTCGGCTTTGCTGCTTTTCATCGTTGCAGGTTTGGTCTTCTTCGGCTTATATGAGCAAACCTACGGCTCATGGGTAGCATTTTCGGACCGCGTGATGGACCGCAATATGCTCGGCCTCGAATGGAGCGCGGGACAGTTAACCTTCCTCGGCGCTTTCTTTGTGATCAGTTTGTCGCCTATCTTCGCTTGGTTGTGGCCTGCCCTCGCCCGTAAAAATTGTGACCTAAGTAAACCAGTTAAAACCGCACTCGGTATTTTGTTCGCGGGTTTATCCTTTATGGTACTAGTGCTCGGGATCCAGATGCCGCTAAGCAATGGCTTAGTGAGTATTTGGTTCTTAGTCGCGGCTTATTTTGTATTAGAAATCGGGGAGTTATTGTTGTCGCCCATAGGCTTATCTGCCGTGACTCAGCTTTCGGTAAAGCGTGTACTCAGCCTGATGATGGGTGCTTGGTTCCTCGGTACTTCATACTCTGAAATCTTAGCCGCCGAATTAAACAAGCTCGCCGCGATTGATACCCAAGGCGGCGTGATAAGTGACGTGCCGAGTGCAATGGCGCTATACGAGCAACTGTTTATCTTCTCGGCGCAAATTGGCGTGGTGATGGCATTAGTCTTCTTTGCCCTTGCGCCATTAATGAAAAAAATGATGCACGAGAAAATGGCAACTAACTCAGTTTAAGCATACAAACAAAAAGTCAGTTGGCTTACTTTCGCCCTCTGAGGCGACGGTAAGCCAAGACGATGAGGTGCAAAGCAAGTAACCCCGTAAAAGCCGCGCAAAAAAACAGTAATGCAATCGAGTTTACATCCCTAGGCGCATCACGATAAAGCCACCACCACAGCGGCCAGCCAATGGCCGATAAAGCCGTAAGCTGCCACATACAGCGTTTGCAGCGACCAATCTTTTGCCTGAAAATTGACGTTTTACAATCACCGCAACTCATAAATCCCCAATAGCATGATGGCAGTATATCTAAAACTAAAGCGACACTTTAAGCCTTGCCATCCCTTGATTAATAGAGACGAGCGCACGATAACCTAAATCTCGTTTAGCTGCGCTGATATCAAAATAATGGCTGCAGGATAACTGCCGTGCGACAAAACGCGTCATCATGGGCTCTTCTTGCTTCTTTAGGAGGTAATGTATACTTTCCAATACTGCGCCTACTACATAGGCCACAGATTGAGGCACACGCTTAGTCACCGGCGGCAAAGCATCGCAGGCCAAAATCAGATTGAGCATTTTGGCCATAGTGATGGGTTCATCATTACTCAGAAAATAGGCTTTCCCCTGACACTTAGGCTTTGCTTGGCACAGTTCTAGCGCGGCCAGCACATGGGCATAGGCGGCGTTGTCTATGTAGATGGTATCGACTAGCTTATCTTCGCGGCCAACCAGTTTAAGCTTACCTAAACGCCCGCGCGACAATACCCGAGGCACTAGATGGGGATCGCCAGGCCCCCATATCAAATGCGGCCTGAGTGCGACGGTTTTTAACGCATAGGGTGCAGTGGCTTGAGTCGTCACTTGGCTAGATACTTGAGTCACATCAGGATTCTCAAGTGGCATGTCACCCACTTGATTGGCATCAAGCATCATCTTTTCAGCGATCGCTTTAGAGTGGGCATAATGATTCAAGAATCTTGTAGCATAGGGAGTAGACTCATCAATACCCGATTCATCCTGCCCTGAAAAGGTCACACTCGGGGTACTGGTGTAGACTAACTTATCTATTTTTAATGCCTTACAAGCGGCAATCACATTGGCAGCGCCTTTCACATTCGGACAAAAATAGCTGTCTCTGTCCCCCCAAACACCCGCTTTAGACGCCACATGGAATACGATATCGCAGCCTTGCATCGCCTGTTGCAGCAGATCTTTATTGACTAAATCACCTTGCAGCATGACTACGCCCAGTGCTTCAAGTTCGGGATAATGCCCACGGGCAAAACCTGTGACTTTAATGCCCGCGGTTAACAATCTCAGGCAAATCGCTTTACCTAAAAATCCCCCCGCCCCCGTGACAAAGGCGTGTTGCACCCTAAGCGCGAGCTGCGCAAGTGCCGTTTGTTCAGCCGTATCAAATTGGGCAAGCGTCGTGCTCTTGATTGGGTCTTTCGTCATTAAGGGTATCCATTTCAGCACATTTACATGAACTTAAAGTCGGTGTAATAAGTTTAAAATAAGCACAAGGGCTTAAAAATAAGCGAGTTTGTTCAAATGAACACAGAATATAACGTAAAAAATGCAGGAAAAAGCCGTGGAGTTTTAAATCAACCTTTCGTTTGTGATTGTGCCCAAACGGCTAATTTTTCTCTAAAAATCTTGGCATTATGCCGCACATCCACAGGGAAATCAGGATGGATAAGAAACCGCCTTATGCCCTGAGTCTGCGTAAATTGCTCGGCGATGGCGATCAAATCTTGGTACAACTGCTGACTCTTATTGCACACCAATGACTGGTCGAGTTCGATACAAATTAACGGCTCTATCTCGTTCGCCACTTTCACTCCCACTAAAGCGGAGCGCTTCACATTGGGATGCGTATTAAAAATGCGCTCGCAGGGAATGGAATAATAACGTTTAACAAACAATCCGTTAAGGGTAGCGTCGACTCTGTGGGCCTTACGACCACACATCCACAGAAGACCTTGATCATCAAGGTACCCCAAATCGCCCATGCGGTGTCTAACGGTATTGGTTGACGAGTCCCAAATCTTGGCCGCCGCAGTCGCGCGTTTGCCTTGGCTTTCGTTTTGGCTAGCGTGCTGACTATTGTTTAGATAATAGGACTGACTCACCATAGGCCCCTGCACGACTATCTCGCCGATTTCACCGTTATTCAGCTGTAAGGCATCATCCCACTCGGGAATAACCTCTTCGCTGATAGCAATAATGCGAATCGTCACGCCATCGATAGCGCGACCGACACAGATACCACCGCCGTTATCTGTGATGTCAGTCGTGGCAAATAACGCATCGCTAGCAATCATACTAATAGGCAAAGATTCGGTTGCACCGTAGGAATTTAAAATCGGCACACCTTGGCTCAGCATCTTACTAAAACGGGCGATGGAGGCAATGGTGGCTGGCGCACCCGCGGAAATCACCCGCTGTACGCTAGGCAATTTATGCTGTTTTTGCTCCCCCGCGCGGCCTAAACGTTCGAGCAAAGCGGGATTAACAAAAATATTACTGCATTGATATTTCTCAATCGCGGCAAACAGGAATTCAGGATTGGCGGTAATGGGCTTGCTGGCATCCATTTCTGGAACGATAGACGCCATGCCAAGTGCGGGGCCAAAGAGTGAAAACAGCGGAAAAGTGGCTAAATCGCGCTCGCCATGGCAAATGCCATAATCGTTTTTTAGCGCTTGAATTTGTGCCTCAAACATACCATGGCTATACACTACGCCTTTAGGCGTGCCGGTACTGCCACTGGTGAATAAAATTGCCGCTATCTCATCAGATTTAAGCATCACCATGGGATATTCAGACTTTGAAGCAGAAGATTGCACTGAGGTGCTTTGCAGCAGAGTCGATAAACTTATCGCACCAGTACCGATACGGATTAACTTTGCCGCTAAGCCTATTTTGCCGTCATCAACATTGAGTAATGACTTAATATTGCCCTTACCCCAACCAAATAGACGTCTAGCAATATGAGCCTTGGGAATACCGATAAAGGCATCGGGCGCGGCTTCAGCAAAACACTGTTTAAGATTGCGGATCCCCATGCCGGGATCAACTAGGATAGGAATAACCCCCGCTTTAAACAGCGCAAAAGTAAGTGCAAAAAAATCCAAACTCGGCGTGACCATAAGCACAGCCTTCATGCCGCGCTCGATGCCATGGGCGTTCAGCGCAAAGGCTATCGCATCGCTTTGTCTGTCTAGATTGAGAAAGTCCAACTCGCTGTAACGCAAATTCGCCACAGAAGCGCCCTGAGCGCTTTGTACAGCGACCGCAAGATGATGGGGAATGGCATGGGCGGCTTGCTTGAGATGACGACAAATATTGGCATCATTGACCGTTGCTGACGCAGAAGTGCCACTTAAAAGTGACTTTTCCAACGGCGTCACTAAAGGAGCAACTTCAGTCTCAAGCAAGGTCGACATTAACCTGCGACCTGTTCGGACGGCGCCGCTGCTTGGTTGCCAGCCATAAATTCTTTGATATATGCAATCACTTCATCGCTGGCATCTTCCAAAATGTAGTGACCACAATCGGCAAATTCATGCACTGTCGCATGGGGCATGTGCTGACGCCATTTTGCTAAAAAGTGCTTATCGAATACAAAGTCCTTGAGCCCCCAGCAAATCAGGGTCGGCACTTTAGCAAATTTAGGTAAACTCGCAGCAATATCAGAGACTAATTGATAATTTCTATCGCCTTCACGCAGCGGAATATCCTGCACAAAACGCAGCGTCGAAATGCGATTGGCCCAAGAGTTAAACGGCGCGACATACGCCTCGCGAATGTATTTCGACATCGGCTGGCGCTTAACACCCACATAGGAAGCAATAGACGAAAAGGCATTGAAACCGCGTACCAACACTGTGCCTAACAGGGTATTACGACAAATCCACAGCGGCCAAGGGAATGGTTTAGTCTCGGGCAAATGGAAAGCGCCCGTGTTCAATATCACTAGGCGTTTAATGCGCTCAGGATAACGCGCCGCATAACCCATACCTATCATGCCGCCCCAATCGTGTACGACTAAGGTAATGTTTTCTTTCACATTCAGGCTATCGAGCAGGGCTTCGAGATCGTCGATACGATTCTTAAGGGTATAGTCATAACCGCTATCGTCTGGCTTATCCGACAGGCCACAGCCGATATGATCCGGCACTATGCATTGGTGAGTATCTTTTAAGGCGCTAACAAGATTACGGTAGTAAAACGACCAACTAGGATTACCGTGAACCATCACCACAGGCTCGCCTTGACCCTCGTTGATATAATGTAGCTTGTTGCCATTACGGCTAAGAAAATGACGTTTAAAAGGCAACAGAGTGTCTAACATGACGCTTCCTATCTTGATTCTTTATGAGAGCGAATAACGGGTTATGTACAGCTGGCTTAGCTTATCGACTGAACTAAAGACTAAGCTATCAACTGAATCATGGACTTACTGGGTTGGGTTGACTCGAATGTATGCCAGCCATCAAGCAAAGGCGTGAAAAGGTGCAATGCACCCTACCACTTAATGCCTAACATCATGCAATTCAATCCACTGCCTATGCCTAAAAAGCTCACTTGATCGCCCGCTTGTAAAAAGCCTTGATCGTGCGCCATCGCAGCGGTCACAGGTAACGACACTGTGCCCATATTGCCCAGCAGCTGATACGTTGGAAATTCTTTTTCGGGGGGAATATTGAGCGCACTCAGTACTTGCTTACGATTTGAAGCGCCTACTTGATGGCAAATCACTTTGTCCACTTGCTCAACCAGCCAATTACGCTGCTCAAGGAAATGCTCCCAAGTGTGCTTCGCCAATTCAACGCCTTCTTTAAGCAAGGTAACGGCATCGGTACGCATAAACTCGCGATACAGGTTATGCCCCACTTCCTGCAGACCCCATTGACACAACTGGTGATGCTCAGGCGCCGATAAGTGCGATGCACCCAGCAATTGATGCTGACGCACATTTGTCAGCGGCAAGCTGCCATCGGTAAGGATCACCGCCACGGCACCAGAACCACCGGTTAAGGTCGCCAGTGACTGAGCAAAATTCTGCATGGTCGGATCGGCCAACATGTTATCGATAGTGACATCGACAATATCCCGCGCCGACTCACAGGACACCACCATACCCGCCTTGATTTGACCCAACTCAATACGGTTCGCGATATCTAAAATACCCGATAACACCCCAAGGCAAGCGTTGCTGATATCGTAAATCGCAGTGTCTTTTGACACCCCCAATTCGGCAGCAATACGACACGCGGTCGCGGGCTCATGTTGATCGCGGCACACGCCGGTATAGACAACAGCACCTAAATCGGCGACATCAATCCCAGTTTCAACCATGGCTTTACGGGCAGCTTTAATCGCACCGTCGGACAATTGATGTCCTTTTGGCCACCAGCGGCGTTCGGTAATCCCAGTCAATGCGGCAAGCTGTCCCATAGGAATACGGAACTTTTGATACAAAGGAGCAAGACGAGACTCTAGCTCACTACTGGAAACCACAACAGGCGCCAGTTCATAGGCCAGGCTATTAATAAATACGCGGGAATATTTCATGAAACTGTTTTATTCGCTCACTAGAATGACTGACCAGCAGGTCAGCTTTCAGTTGTTATTCGTCATTAATGCGACATTTGAACAAGAAAAGCCCGATGATTCAATAAAAAACCATCTTGAGTGTAAGACTTGTCTCACAGCGCAGGTTCCAAACACGACGGCCCTGAATTCACTATCACTAAACTTAAATGCGCTAATATAGAAATAATTCATAAAAAACATCACAGTACAGCATATTTTTAGACGCGCAGAATTATACCGCCATTTTTTGCGCTAAAATCAGCGTATTTCTTGGTGTGACGCTGTTTGCACAAAATTCACCCACGCAAACACCATATCCTTGTTCTTGCAAAAAACAAGCGCGATCTAAGATTAACCACTGCTCCAGTGCGCAGCGGAATAAATGCGCGACTAAATCAATACGGCGAGTTAATTGTTGTCTTTGTCGTCCAACGTCAAGCCAAGCTTCAAAATCCCTGTTTTTTGCAAGATTAACGGCCTTAGTCTCGGCTGCCCACAGGCAAAAATCCGTAAAACTGCCGCTCAATTGACTCTGTTTTAACGAGGGTAAAGGCAAATATTCGTCGATTTGTCGACATTCACGTTGCAGTGCATCAAAGCCTAAGCGCCACGCAATTTCTTGATGGCGTAGCGCCTGCTGTTTGGGATTAGCTATCACACTCTGCTGTAGCGGTAACTGTAAATCATGGCGACTGAGCTTTAGGCTGCTCTGCTGAGCAAGAATGGATAACGGCTGATAATGGCTCGCTTGAATTAAATGATAGCAACAGGGAGAAATCGCCAATGCCTGCGTGCCCGCCTCGGCCGCCAGCGTTAACAACCGAACATGCAAATCTCCGCAGGCATGCAAAGCAACCGCTTGCTGCTGTGCGGTTAAGGGGTTAGTTGTTAACGGATTCGCTGCTGAGGGATGTTCAACTGGTGTTTCGACAGTGGCTATAGCCCTGTGCTCAGCGCCAATAGCAAAGGCATCGGCGCAAATAAAAGTCTGCGATAACTGCCACTTATCAGCAAAGGCCTGCCCTGCTTCACACAGCGGCGCTTGCCATTCTAAACTCACCACTTCGGCGCCGCGAGCTTTAGCGATCAAGCGGCCCAAATGCCCTTTACCCGCACACCATTCCAGCACAGGTAAATTAAGCTGCGGTAAATGCTGCACAAAGGCGGTAATTTGCTGCCATTTTCGGCCTTTAATGTGAGCACTAAAGTGCGCCTCATCATCAAAGGACAAGCCGCGGTCCTGCGCTGTATCTACCTTTGTGGTATCGGTAATCGCAATATCAGCAATGGCAGTGGTGAGCAATGACAAGTCCCAATCTTGGCCTAATGCCATAAGATCGTGACTTAATGCCGGTGACAGCGCCTTAACCAGTAAAGATTGCTCGGCATCGAGTCCATCAAGCTCATCATCAGCCAGCGCCCACACAGCTTCGGCCAACTGCGGAAAATCCTGTGCCCAAGGTAAAGCGTTCACTTCAAATGCACGCACTTGCCACAGGGCTGCACTCTTTTCAAGCAACTGATTAAGCTTGCTAAATGGCTGTGAGTAAGTGAATTGTTGCTGCAGATTATCTTGGTTCACGTCATGCCCAGTGTAAAAAATACTTGTCTCGTATTAGGCTGAGCGAATCAGCCCTACGGATGACTTTATGCGAAAAAATGTTAGTATCGCGCCCATTAAAAGCACTCAACCTGACTGTTAACTGCAAACTGACTGTTAACTGCAAACCGCGGTCAGCAATACCTAAAGAGGACACCTATGCTTTCACCTTGCGTCGCACGCTGCGGTTTAAATGACGAAGACTACTGCATGGGCTGCTTTCGACATATCGATGAAATCGTCAGTTGGCGCACGAGCAGCGAAACGCAACAGGCGGCCATTTGTCAGCAACTTCCCGCCCGTAAAGCTTTATTTGAAGGCAGTGAAAACCAGCATATTTTAAGTCGTGATAAATGGTTAGCTGCCGAAGCGCGTTTAACCGACAAAGACTAAACGCCGCCCTCTGCGCAAGCTCATCCTGCTAAAAACCTGCAAGACTATTTTTTCAGCATTGATTTCAAGTCAGCAAAGGGATTGTAGGTCGCCGCCGCTTGCTTGGTTTCTGTAGTGCTACCGTAACGGATCAATTCTTCAAAGCGAGAATGTTCGTTGTCATGGCAATAAAGACATAATAATTCCCAGTTTGAACCGTCTGACGGGTTGTTATCGTGGTTATGATCCCTATGATGCACAGTCAGTTCACTTAAGTTTTTTGGGGTAAATTCGCGGGTACAGCGACCACACACCCAAGGATAGAGTTTTAACGCTTGCTCACGGTAACCGCTCTCACGCTTAGCTTTGTACTCCCGCGCATCGGCTAATACTTTATCTAACTTACTCTGGCCTGGCACTGATGACATAGTGTAATCCCTAAAACAAACCCTAAAAAAATTGCCCCAAGGATAATCCGAGTTATCACTTGGGGCAATATCTCCCGCACTTTGCGGGTTAATCGTGCGCGATTTGTAGACGTAAATGGCTAAGCCGACCTAGGTTACTGGCTTAGTTTACTTACGTTACTTAACTTACGTGGGCATGATCAGCATTCGACAGATGCAAATAGTGTAAGTATTTTTCATACTGAGTCACCACATCCGCGAGGATTTGCTCTTCGGTATAACCCATCACATCGTAATGCTGACCACCTTGTTCAAGGTACACTTCGGCGCGGTAATACAAGGTATTGCCCTGCTCGATTTCAGTCCCTATCGGGTTAGTGATGTCAAAACAACGCGTTCGTACACCGTAAACAAAGGGCAAGTTCACCTCATTGCTGATCACTAATCGCACGCGGCCATCTAAATATTCAAGATCGGCCACTATGCCTTTAGCCATAAAGTGTTGGCACACTTTAGACAAAGCTGGCGTAGCCACATTATTCAAGAACACTTGCGCTTCTTCATGGGTAGGATGCGAGACTAAAACCCCAATACGCTCTTCCCAGCTCATATTAGTTTTGGCGTATTGCACACTAGTATTGTGTAACTGCACGCTATTAATCTTCAGCCAATCATTTTTCAGGGCTTTAAATAGGCCCAGACACATGAATAGCATCACCACTAAGAACGGCATAGCACTGGCGATTGCCGCCGTTTGCAGCGCCTGTAACCCACCCGCTAACAACAATACCGAAGCAACGACCCCTTGCAACAGTGCCCAAAAGATCCTCTGCCATACGGGGGCATTGTTATCGCCGCCCGAGGTTAGATTATCAATCACTAAGGATCCCGAATCCGACGAGGTCACAAAGAAAGTGACGACTAAACAAATCGCAATCCCAGAAAGTAACGTAGGAAACGGCATGTGCTCGAAAAACACAAACAAGGCCACTGACACATCGGTATTCACCGCCTCGGCAAGATAGGTCGCGCCGTGATTCATAATTGAATCAATCGCCGTATTACCAAATACCGTCATCCACAGAAAGGTCAGCGCCGATGGCACAAATAACACACCAATCAAAAACTCACGGATGGTACGGCCGCGACTCACACGCGCAATAAAGGTACCGACAAAAGGAGACCATGAAATCCACCAGCCCCAATAGAGCAAGGTCCAGCCTCCTAGCCAATCTTCCTTATGTTCATAAGCGTACAAATTAAAGGTTTTGCCCACTAAATCACTTAAGTAACTACCGGTATTCTGCACAAAAGCCTGCAACAGCATAACCGTAGGGCCAAGGATCAAGACGATAAGCAATAAAATAATCGCGAGACCCAGATTGAGTTCGCTTAAGCGTTTCACGCCTTTATCGAGACCAGAAAATACCGATAATGTCGCCAATAAAGTAATGCCGATAATCAAACACACCTGCACCACAGCATTATTAGGTAAGCCTTCGAATAAATAACTCAACCCAGAATTGACCTGCAACACCCCAAAGCCCAGTGATGTCGCCACCCCAAACATAGTGCCAAGCACAGCAAATGTATCCACTGTATGGCCAATAGGACCATAGATGCGTTCACCAATTAAGGGATAAAGCGCACTTCGCGGCAATAACGGTAACTTATGTCGATAAGAGAAATAGGCCAGACTCAATGCCACCACCGCGTAAATAGCCCAAGCATGCAGTCCCCAATGGAAGAAAGTGATCTTCATTGCCTCTTTTGCGGCAATAAGACTCTCTGGAGTTGCATCCGGCGGCGCCAGATAGTGCATCACAGGTTCGGCTACCCCAAAAAACATCAAACCTATGCCCATACCCGCCGAAAACAACATGGCGATCCAGCTTTTATAGCTGTAGTCAGGCACTGAATGATCTGGTCCTAGTTTGATATCGCCGAAGCGACTGACCATGACAAATATGATAAAAATCAGGAAAAACGCCACACTTAGAATGTAAAGCCAACCGGCTTTCATTTCTATCCATGACTGCATTGATCTAAAAAAGGTGTTTGCCTCTGTGGGCCATACTGCGCAAATCATCACCATCAAGATGATGAAAAAGACCGACGAATAAAATACCGGCGGATTAATACTAGACTTGATTGACATTGACTCTCCCTATTTCTAGCGGGTTCACACTCCAAATATCTCAACATACCAACGGCGAGATAGGACAAAACTTATACTTAAAATTTGGTTAATACTGCGTGGCTCATCTATGACCAGTATGGGGGAAATCCCAAAGATCATGGCAACGACTCGCTATGGCTAAACGCGACAGGATCTGAACAACGGGATTAACAACACTCGACTTTTTTAAGCCAATGATTGATGGATAAACAGAATTAACACCACTAAGGCAGCTAACGCCCACCTTTAGCATAAAACAAATATATTACTAGAATATTCAGCATAAAAAATGGCGACCATATTGGTCGCCAAAAAATTATACCACAAAAATCATCAAATTTAATTTTAAACGCTAAAACGCACAAACCTTCATCTGATTACTTAGTCGGTGACTGCGAGATACCAGCAGTTAAATTGAAGCGCATCGCCTCCTCAAACGACCAATCAACCATAATTAAATCATCCCGCTTAACTAAGCTCGTCACGCCCGCCATTTGATAGCTCAATTGGAACAACACAGGCACCCAATCGCCCTCTGGTAGCGCATCTAACAAGGGCTGTGGCGGCGTATCCGTCATAATAAAGCCCACCACAAAACTGCCATTCGCCTGTTTCACTAACACTGTCTTTTGGCTTGTTGGCTTACCATCACGATTCATCAAAGAGGCGATATCACGGATACTGCCATAAACCGACTTAAACAGTGGGAAGCGCATCAACTGGCGCTCAAGCCAGCCATAAAGCCACACAATCGGGCTGACTGAAAACAACAGGCCCACGGCAAAAACTAATGCCACCACCAGCATAAATCCCGCGCCGACAAAGTGTTGGTTAATCCCTACCAACTCTAAAATTACAATTCCTAAACCATCTAACGATACAAACAACGACCAAAACAGCCACAAACTCAAGGCCATAGGTAATAGATTCATTAAGCCGCGGGCTAAGGTTTTTTTCATCACACTCTCATTCAGTCATAGGGATATAGAAGGCATAAAATATTTACGCAAAAAACGCCACAAATGCTACCACAGAGTCACTTTTGCACCAGCACATGATGTAAGGTATCTGGCAGTAATAGTCTCAAGCATAGAGACAGCGTTCAAATTCAGAGCCCACTCTGAACAATTCTAAGGAAAGTAAAATGCGCGTAACCCGCTTAGATCATTTGGTCTTAACCGTAAAAGACATCGCCGTCAGTGTCGAATTTTATCAAACCGTGCTCGGGATGAAAAAAGTGGTATTTGGCAATCAGCGTATTGCGTTAAGTTTTGGCGACCAAAAGATTAACTTGCACCAAGCGGGCGCAGAATTTGAACCTAAAGCCGCAGCAGCCACACCCGGCAGTGCCGATCTGTGTTTTGTGGTCAGCCACAATATAGAAGAAGTGATCGCCCATTTAAACGCACTTCAGATTGAAATCATTGAAGGCCCAGTGCTACGAACCGGCGCCACAGGCCGGATAAACTCTGTCTATATCCGCGACCCAGATTATAACCTGCTTGAGTTATCAGAATATCTGCCCGCCTGCACGGGATAAGCGAAGTTAAAAACTTCATTTTTATTAAAGTTTAGTTTCTATATAGTTCTAGCGAGTACGAGGAATATCGACGTTAAGCTTTCAAAACTTCATTTTAATTTTTTAATCAAGAGCTCTATTCGCCCTGCGGCACTCCGAGGGGATGGCGTATTCCTTGGGATTTTGAGTCATTAGAACGCAATTAATCAGCAAAAAAGTAAGCAAGCGAAATAAGAAAGCTAAAACGATATCAAGTGATTACCCATCAAACTGTATAAAAAACCGCTACCGCAAAAAAGCAAATTCCTATAGCATCATTTATACCATTTGACATGGATGTGGCAGCGGCCATATTTGAGATTGAGCCAAGAAGTGATTTATGCCCTGCAAACAGCGCAACGCATAAATACTAAGACGTTAGAGTACATAAGGAATAAACTCAGTGCGTGATTTGAAATTTATACTTCAACAAAAGTATGAAACAAGTAGAGCGTTAGTTATTGGCATAAACCAATACAAGAGTGTTTCGCCTTTGGGTTATGCAGTAAATGATGCTCGTGAAGTCAGTGAGATTCTTGTAGAAGAACTTGGCTTCGAACAGAATAATGTCACATACCTTGTAGACCAAAATGCAACAAAATCTAACATACTTAAAGCATTTCTACGGTTTTCAAACGACGATGTAAAAGTAGATGACCGATTATTTGTCTTCTTTGCAGGCCACGGCCACACAAGATCAGGAGTAAAGGGTGAAGTTGGCTACCTAGTTCCCTATGACGCTGATATGGCTGACTATTCTACATTTATTCGCTGGGACGAATTAACTAGAAACGCCGAGTTAGTTCGGGCAAAGCATATCTTATTCGTAATGGATGCATGCTATGGCGGTCTCGCCGTTCACAGGGATCTGCGGCCAGGCAGCAGCAGATTCCTAAGGGATATGTATCAAAGATTTTCAAGGCAGGTAATTACCGCTGGAAAGGCTAATGAAGTTGTCGCCGATGCTGGTGGTCCGCTGCCTAACCATTCGGTCTTTACGGGCCATTTTATCGAAGGAATTAGAGGTAAAGCTTCAAACGAATACGGCGTTATCACTGCGAGTGGTTTAATGGCTTACGTTTATTCAAAAGTGTCAAATGACATAAATTCAGATCAAACACCGCATTACGGCCAGTTTGATGGTGACGGTGATTTTATAATTTCAGTACCAGTAAAAGAAACTGTTGAAAATGATGGAACGAAAGATACCGATGAGCTAATCACCATTCCGTACGTAGATGAAGTTAGATCTTCAAAAACAACTGAAGAAAAAGTGGGATACGTTAAAGAACTTATATCTTCAAATAATTCACAAATTAAACTCCATGACTTTGCAATAGAAGAAGTTCGTCGCTTCTTATCTGCCACTAGTGAAGATAGCTTTGCTACTAGTGGCCAATTCTCTCAAGAAGAGTTTTTGGAGCGTATATCATCTTATGAGCTTTATTCGAAAGATCTCTCCATGATAGTGGCTTGTCTCTCACACTGGGCAAACGAGATCCAATTAAACTCACTGACAAAGATTATTTCTAGATCTTGCGACCGCTTATTAGAGAGCCGCGGGGGATTAGTGATTTGGGTAAACCTAAGGTGGTATCCACTTCTTTTAGTAATGTACCATGCTGGAATTGCTGCTTTAGAGGGAAAAAATTACAAAAGTTTAGCTTCAATTTTTTTTACAAAGCTGGGGTCAACTGATTACGACAGCAGCGCTTCATATTTTGTACACAAGGCCGGCAATGCCGCAGGTGATTTGGCAGATGCATTCAAAAAAATTCCTGATCACGAACGCCAATACACCCCCTTGAGTGAATACCTGTATAAGTTAGTCCAGCCAGAACTAGACGACATGCTTTTCCTTGGTAAGGGGTATGAGGATGTCTTTGACGAATTCGAGGTCCTTTTCGCGTTAGTTGTGGCTGACCTCAGGAAACAAGAAGACAGCCATTTTTGGGGGCCAATAGGTAGGTTTGGTTGGAAAAATCGCAGGGGTCGTATTTCTCCTTTTCAAAAGTTGAGAAATGAGGCGGCTCAGCATAGAAATGATTGGGGACCTATAAAAGCTGGGATGTTCGGAGGTCAATACGAAAGGTATGAAGAGGTAGCCGAACTTTATCAAAAAGAGATATTGACCAACCTAAGATGGTATTAAACTCTAACAAACGGCTCCACGCAGACGCCTAAAACTGCCCTAAACAATATGGAGTAACTATGTCAGGAATCGAGTGGAATGAAGAAACCGTGCCAACCCTTGGCAGGGTATTTCTTCGACATGTGATTGATCACATGCGCGGACATTCCAAATCAACAGTACGTTTTGGTAAAACAGGACAAGGCATCATGCCAAACTATCAGGTGATATTCCCGAATGGTGTAACAAGGACTCTACGCGGGTCATCCCACGATACATTTGAACAAGCTGATGCCTTTGATGAAGAGCGAATCTCTCGTCCATTCTCGCTGGCTGAAATTCATAGGGCCTACGACAAGGCCTAATAACTGGTTCAAACCACTAGCTGCGCTCACTGGGACGGGCTAAAGTCCGTCCCTTAACCAAACGTTAATCCATAGAAATTCTAATCCGAAACTCACGAATTAGATCTAAAAGTCTAACTCGGAAATATCCAAAAGCATGTTGCGTATGTCTTTTAAATCTACAGATTACACGAATGCACAAAAGGTGAGCCATGGTGATTAGCGAGACGACCGTCCGCCCCATGGACGGGGCGGTCGAGCATCCAAGGACGGACTTGAACAACATCCCTATTTAACAGCCAGTTCGCCGTCCATGGCTCTCGTTCATAAGCTCAGAAACCCTAGGTTTCTATTCACCGTGTCGGTGAGTAAGTACCATGGCAAGCCTGTATGTGTGGATACCAGCCAACGCCTAGCAACTAAAATGACAGTTCACTCAGCTATACTAGCCTGCAGAATTTTCCAATGCGTTTTTACCAAATCGAATTGACTCATCATTGCTATTAGTACTGTCAAATCAGTCTATAAAAGCAGTCAGCATTTATTAAACCACATTTAAAAGCCCTAAAAGCAAAACGCTCCACAGAGACTGCGGAGCGTTTTATTCAGGCATTAAAACTGCAGATTAATGCTTGTGTTAGCCTTTCATGTCCTTTTCCATATCTTCGTAGGAAGTATGGCGAACGTCTTTGCCTTTCACGTAGTAGATGATGTATTCACAAATATTTTTACAGCGGTCACCGACACGCTCAACTGCACGTGCTGCCCATAATACGTCGAGTATGTCTGGGATTGAACGCGGATCTTCCATCATATAGGTCATTAACTGGCGAATAATGCCTTCATATTCACGGTCAAGCTTAGCATCTTCTTTATGCAGCTCTAACGCAGTATCGGCATCCATACGGGCCAAGGCATCTAAAGTCGCATGCAACATCCGAGTCGCATGACGCCCCATATTTTCAATGCTAACTAACAAAGGCTGCTGATTATTCAAACGTTTATCTAATGCCGCTTTTGCAATCCGCACACAGGCATCACCAATACGCTCAAGATCGGCGATGGTTTTTGAAATAGCGATAATCAAGCGTAAATCACTGGCCGCAGGTTGACGCTTAGCAATAATACGCGTGCATTCTTCGTCAATGGAGACTTCCATCGCATTGACCTTATGATCGCCTGCAATCACCCGCTGGGCTAACTCGGCATCGAGGGCGCTTAAGGCATCAATCGCTTGCTCTAGCTGACGTTCAACCAAGCCACCCATGGCGAGCACTCGATTACGGATATCATCCAGCTCAGCGGTGAACTGACCCGAAATGTGCTTACTTAAATTCATGTTTTCCATTGCGTTCCAACCTGTTACTTAACTGTTGACCCATACCAAGCCGTGGTGGCATTATCCGATACTCAAGCGATTAACCGTAACGTCCTGTGATGTAATCTTCAGTCTTACGTTTTTTCGGCGTGGTGAAAATCGTATTAGTATCAGCATATTCAACTAATTCACCCATATACATAAAGGCCGTTTGATCCGATACCCGCGCCGCCTGTTGCATGTTGTGAGTCACGATAACCACAGTGTATTTCGTCTTAAGCTCAGTGATTAACTCTTCAATCGTCAGCGTCGAAATCGGATCGAGTGCCGATGTTGGTTCGTCGAGTAATAGCACTTCTGGCTCAATGGCTATCGCACGGGCAATCACCAGTCGTTGCTGTTGACCGCCAGACAAACCAAAGGCGTTATCGTGCAATCTGTCTTTAACTTCGTCCCAAATCGCCGCGCCGCGCAATGAACGCTCAGCCGCTTCGTCGAGTTCACGACGGTTATTCAGCCCTTGCAATCTCAAGCCATAAACAACGTTTTCGTAAATCGACTTAGGGAAAGGATTTGGGCGTTGGAACACCATACCGACATTACGGCGCAGGGCCGCGACGTCGATTTTCTTGTCGTAAATATTCTGGCCGTGCAGCAATATCTCGCCGCCAATATGACAATTATCAACTAAGTCATTCATGCGGTTAATACAGCGCAATAGTGTCGATTTACCACAACCACTGGGGCCGATAAAGGCAGTGACTTGCTTCTTGGGGATCTTCATCGATACATTAAACAGCGCTTGCTTATCGCCATAGCGCAAATCTAAGTTACGGATCTCCAGCGCGGTGTCGTTCTGGCTTAAGTTAGCTAAATCAAAGTTATTGGTTTTCATTGCTGTCGAATCTATAGAAATCATATTTAGTCCTAATACTTTCAGGATAATCGCTGATTAGTGCTCAAGCGAACGATATTTTTCACGTAAGTGGTTACGCACGCTAATGGCCGTCAAGTTGAGTGCCACAATCACAGACACCAGCAAGAAAGAGGTCGCATACACCAGAGGACGTGCCGCTTCAACGTTAGGACTCTGGAAGCCCACATCATATATATGGAACCCTAAGTGCATGAACTTACGTTCTAAATGCACAAACGGGAAGTTAAAGTCCAGTGGTAAAGTTGGCGCTAATTTAACGACACCCACCAACATCAGCGGTGCCACTTCACCGGCAGCACGAGCGACCGCTAAAATCAAACCCGTCATGATCGCTGGACTCGCCATCGGGATCACAATCCGCCACAGGGTTTCAGCCTTAGTCGCGCCCAATGCCAAACTACCTTGACGCACCGCGCTTGGAATACGACTTAACCCTTCTTCAGTCGACACTATAACCACTGGCAGTGTCAAAATCGCGAGGGTTAATGCCGACCAAATCACCCCTGGTGAACCAAAGGTAGGAGCCGGCAAAGCTTCAGCGTAAAACAATTGGTCGATGGAACCGCCCATCATGTACACGAAGAAACCTAAACCGAATACACCATACACAATCGAGGGCACACCCGCTAAGTTGATTACCGCGATACGGATCATCTTAGTAATAGGGCCTTTCTTAGCATATTCATGTAGATAAACCGCCGCGACCACGCCAAATGGCGTCACGATAACCGCCATCAACATCACCATAAATACAGTGCCGAAAATCGCGGGGAACACGCCGCCCTCAGTGTTGGCTTCACGCGGATCGTCACTCATAAAGCGTCCAATACCGACAAACCACTTACCAATTTTGCCTATGAGTCCTAAGTGATTCACATAGGTCACATCCAGAACAGTATCGAGCTTCAGTTCAACTTCTTCGCCGCGCATATCTCGGACGATAACCGAGTCACGCGCCGCATCATCACGCAGGGCAAATAACGCTTTTTCAAGCACTAAGTAATCTTCTTGCAGTTGAGCTCTCTTGGCGACCAACTCAGCTTTAATACTGTCGGTCAGTTCCCCATCTAGCTCGAAACGACGCTCCTGCAAACGCAATTTTTCAATGGCGTAGTTAATCGAGCCAATATCTTGCTTCTGCAAATCAACCGCTTTGTCCGATAAGGCAACTGCGCGTTCGATATGCTCCATTAAGGAAGATTCAATCGCATCATTCACTAAATCAAGACGCTTGCCATTTTCAATCACGGCTATCGGATAACCGTAGAAGTTACCGTTTTTAGCCCGCTCGATCAGTGCGACCTCGCTTGGCACAGAACGACTAACAATGTCCGTACCTAATATCCAGCGGAAATCCAAACCCACAAATTCACGGTTACCGGTTTTCACTAAGTAACGGGTCACAAACTCGCCCGGATGTTGCTTAAACACATGGCCAGCAGCAATCAAACGCTCAGTCGGTACTTCTTCCCTATCGTAAACCTCACCAATTAAGGTCGAACGTACACCCGTGTTATCTTCAAGCTCCCACTGGTAAACGGTTGCAGGCCAAAAGTAACTTAAGCCACGCCATGCGATTAACAATAATAAGCCTAAGACGGCAATCAAACTGATGCTCACAGCACCGCCCGTCATCCATATCCATGGCGAGCCTGATTTTACCCACTTACCCATTGCACAAACCTCTCAAGGTCACTGGCGAAATAGTATTTAATGTCATTGTCTTATCCCCGTTACAGCGAGCTATAGCGTTCACGTAGACGCTGTCTCACCACTTCTGCAATGGTGTTAAAGAAGAATGTAAAGATGAATAGTACGAACGCAGCAAGGAAGAGCACACGATAATGCGAGCTACCGATAGCCGATTCAGGCATTTCAACCGCAATGTTTGCCGCCAAGGTTCGCATCCCTTCGAACACACTCCATTCCATGATGGCAGTGTTACCAGTGGCCATCAGTACGATCATGGTCTCGCCAACGGCGCGGCCAAGGCCCATCATAATGGCCGAGAAAATTCCCGGACTGGCGGTTAACAACACCACGCGTGTCAATGTCTGCCAAGGCGTCGCACCTAAGGCTAAGCTGCCGTTAGATAAATGACGCGGTACAGAGAAAATGGCATCTTCAGCGATGGAGAAAATCGTTGGGATCACCGCAAAGCCCATGGCAATACCGACCACCAGCGCGTTACGTTGGTCGAAGGTGATCCCTAGTTCATTAGTGATGAATTGACGGGTATTACCATCAAACAGCGCCACTTCGATGATTGGGCTGACTGCAAAAGAGAACCAACCCACGAAACAGACCACAGGGATCAACATCAGCTCTTGGTACACTTCGGGTAAACGTTGTTTCCACTTACCCGGCAACCTACTCCAGCCATAGGCAGATGTGAGTATCGAGGTCGGCAATAAGATCAGTAGAATTAAAATGCCGGGGAGATGTTCTTCAATCAGTGGCGCTAACCACAGACCCGCCAAGAAGCCTAAAATCACCGTTGGTAATGCTTCCATGATTTCAATGGTCGGTTTCACGAAACCGCGCACCTTAGGCGACATAAAGTAAGCCGTGTAAATCGCACCAGCAACGGATAAAGGCACAGCAAATAACATGGCATAAAATGCCGCTTTCATTGTGCCGTAGGCCAATGGCATTAAGCTCAACTTAGCTTCAAAATCGTCAGAGCCTGAGGTCGATTGCCATACATATTGTGGCTCTGGATAACCTTCATACCACACCTTGTCCCACATGGCGCTCCATGACACTTCTGGGTGGGAGTTTTCCACACTGAAGATATGCAGCTTTTTGTCCGCCTCAACGACTATGCCGTTTGAGCGTGGGGTAAAGCCCATTTTACCGGGATTTTTAAGGTCAAACTTTGCATCAAACAGTTCACGATGACTCGTGGTATAGAGTAGGGTTAGCTCACCCTCAGGGCTCACAGTCGCAAAACTCTTACGGTAGAATTCAGAGGTAATTGAGCTGATGGGCGGTAAGTCATCAAACTGACGAATCTCTTGATATAAACGCCCTTTTTCACCATTAACTTGGAAGTACTGCGCCACAATACCTGTGTCATAACTGACCAGTAATGAACTCGCTCCCGCCAGCAAAGCCACGTTATTGACTTGTGCCTTAGCACGTTCAACATCAATCACCTGCAGCAGATCTAAGCTGTCAGTATCACGGATGTCGTACACGAAAATTTTATTGCCAGTTTGCAGCATCAATTGACGTTGATCGGGCGTCATCAGCTCGTGGGAGACTTTCTTCGGCGCATCTTGAATTTGTGACGTCGTAGAAACCCACTCCACTTCTTCAGTCATCATGTTCTCTTGCCCTTCGAGACGAGTGAGGCGCCAAACACCACTTTCATCTTGATAAGCAAAACTCATTTTGTCTGAGCTATAAGTGAAGGTCAGCTTATGAATCGCGCTGCCCGTCTCATCGACGGTAATGGGGGTTTCACCTGCGGGATAACGCAGTTTAGGTGTGATTAAACGTTTGTTATTGGGGTACGTTAAACCAAACTCTAGGCCCGCCACTATGACCTGACCATTACTTAATCCCAGCGCAAAACGTTGTTCGCTCGGTACAGCAACGGCGGCGCTGGTGACTGTAACACCCGCTGGTAACGTCGGGGTAAAGCTAGAAAGTAAGCTACCGTCGGCAACAGTATAGAAGTCCACTTGACCATGAACGCTCACACGGTACATCACCTCATTTTGCTCTTCAGCACCCACCATTAAGGTCGGCACATCCGCGTGTTGATAACTCACACTCTTAACGGGTATGACATCAGCACTGTCGAAAATGGGTTTAATCACATACAACAGATAAAAGAAGATCAACAATAAGGCGACAAATACCATAGTGCCGCCGATAGTGACGCTGATTTGCGCCGCTTTATCCTTAAATGCCCTGCGATTCGAGCGTCCGCCTTTAAGCATACTGTGCGATGCAGAACCAGGTTGAGTGACCTGACTTTCCATTAAGAACCTCTATTATTAATAGCTAGCGAGTTTTTTCGCTAGGATTTGCCGAGTGCTATGCTTACACTGTTTGAACGTAAACTGAGCAATAACAACATCCTTTATTCTAAGTGCGTTGGATTATATGACGCAAAGATGACAGTTGTGTTACACCCCGTTTTAAAACAGGTGCCTTTTACAAAAAATAGGAGTCAGTCACTATGCTACGATACTTAATCACACTACAAGCACCTGATAGAAAAGGATTAGTAGAACAAATCGCCCATGCTGTAAGTCGTCATGGCGGCAACTGGCTCGACTCAGAATTACGCCATATTGACGGTGTCTTTGCCGCGATATTGTTACTCGAAGTGCCTTCACTGCGCATGGATGAGCTTATTGAGGCCCTAGAATGCATCGATAGCCTGTCCCTCACCTACTCCAAAACCTCGGTCGCCCTTAAGCCCATCAAACGCTTAAGTTACAACCTAGTGGCCTATGACAGACCCGGACTTGTGCTCGATATATCTAACAAAATCAATGCAATTGGCATCAATATCGAGCAGTTTAGTAGTCAATATGAAACCGCAGGCCACACAGGTATAGCCCTATTTCGGGCGACCATTGGCCTTGGATTGACTGATCTCGCACAAGAAGATCAATTAGTTGAATCCCTCTATGCTCTTGGGGATGATCTCGTGCTAGATAGATTAAGCCGTTAATGCCATTAGCTTTTACGGCAAGCTAACACTTAGGACGTCAACACATTTAGAGAGTGCACTCGCAATGGCACTTTCAAACAGCACTTTAAGAGCGCTTAAAACAATGCTTAAAAACCGATATTCGCGGCAAGGTGTTCAAATTAAGTTAAGCCAGTGCAATCAATACTGGATAGTTGGAATCGTTAGAATACGCATAGGAATCTGGCAAATGGGTTTGTAAGTTGATGCCATCATTCGAAATTTATTAACCGTATAATAATGCTTAATATTTTTACTATAAAAAGCCCACAAAACCCGATTACTGAACCATAAACACACTAACACCAACAAAATTTAATGTTGTAACTGTCTTTCGATTCATGCTCCCTTGGTAGAATAACCCACGAAACACCGTAGCTCAGGTTCAAAATTGCCGCTTTCGAGTTTTTCCATCTTTATGTTTTATCAATTATTTTAGGGAGTAGTACGTATGGAGCAGTTATACGAACTGGCCCAAGCCATGATACACAATGATCTAGCGGTTTTAGCCAATCCTAAAATCGCCCTCATGGTCAGCGCATTAATTTGTGGCTTTTTAGTGTTAGAAAATGGCTTTATTCCCACCGCATTTTTACCCGGAGATAGCCTACTCTTTCTCACTGGAGTGCTGATTTATCAAGATATTCTTCATATCGGTATTATGCCGTTATTGGTTCTAGCAACCTTTACAGGTACAGCTATAGGTTATTTACAGGGTCGATTTTTAGGGCATACCCAAATTTACCAAAAACTGCTGTCGAATATTGATATCAAACATCAGGAAAAAGCGACCCACCTTATTGATAACTATGGAGTGATAACCCTGCTACTCGCACGTTATATTCCTTTTGTTCGTACCGTTTACCCCTATATTTTAGGTGCAACGGGTATTTCTTCCCGTCGTTTTTTACTCATTAACTTCATCAGTTCAATGGTGTGGATTTTTTCCGTTGTTGGTTTTGGGTATCTCATTAGCCATACCCAATTAGCAACAAAATACCAAACACAATTTATGAGCATAATCATTTACTTACCAGTAGCATTGCTTACTTTCGGTATTATTGCCTTAGTGTACAAATGGTTAAGTAAAACAAAAGAGGTTTAGGTGCACTCAGACAATCGACTTACTTATCGAAAAATCCTATCTAAACTGGCTTGGATAATCTTGTATACTGGCGGTCACGCAATGACGATATAACGAAAGCGTGCACTAGAACGCATGATGAGCGACTAAGCTGCACCAGAACGCAACACATTAGGATGACCATGTTAGGAACGCTAAAAAAGATGCGCGTACAGTTAGATGACGCGCAACAAGTGCAATATCAACTCGTTGTTGGTGATGAGTTACTCCCGCTCAATCCATTGATAGGCAAGCAATTAACCTTGACCCACACGGGTAATATCTTCTGCTGCAACTGCGGTAAAAAGAGCAAGAAGAGTTACTCGCAGGGCCATTGTTTTGTCTGTATGCAAAAGCTGGCGAGTTGCGATATGTGCATCATGAAGCCGGAAACTTGTCATTACGACCAAGGCACTTGCCGCGAACCAGAGTGGGCCCAGAGCCACTGTTTTGTGCCACATTATGTATATCTGTCGAATACTTCGGGCGTTAAAGTCGGCATTACCCGCCACACTCAACTGCCCACCCGTTGGATTGACCAAGGTGCTACCCAAGGTTTACCGATTTTTAAAGTCTCAACAAGACAGCTCTCAGGCTTAGTCGAAGTAGAATTGGCAAAACTGGTTAATGATAAAACCCATTGGCAAGCCATGTTAAAAGGCCATGCCGACGATATTGATTTAAATGCTAAGGCTGCGGAACTGATCCCACAAATTGAGGCTAAGTTGCACGAAATCGGCATGCAAAAAGGCGATTACAGTATCGAGCGTTTGCACGAAACGATTCAGCCAATTCATTATCCAATTGACACCTTCCCGAAGAAGATCACTTCGCACAATTTCGATAAAGATGTGGTCGTCAGCGGAATTTTGCAGGGGATCAAGGGACAGTATTTAATGTTTGATACGGGCGTGATTAACATTCGTAAATTTTCATCCTACGAGATCACAGTCGAGCACGACTGAAACAGTCTGAAATCAAAATGGAACTTCCCTCCATTAAAATGAAAAAGCGCGGCAGTTTTCACTGTCGCGCCCTTTATTGAGATGGCTGTCACTAAAGTACCATGTTCCACAGTTCAAAAATGGGAGCTAGCACCGCAAACATGGGACCAAGATACCTCAATTAAGCACTAATCCCGTTTATCTGGCGAATGCTCCTACCCAAATGCTGACTCAATTCACTTAGAACTGAACTAAAGCTCAAACGCTGACTAAGGAGCCACATTAACCGACGGCATATTAGCCAACATACTGGCAATGAGACTGTCGAAATTTTCGGTTAGTTCATCCATCTTTTTAATGTTGCCAAAACCTTGGGCAAGCACTCGCCAAATTGGCTCATCAACGCCCTGTATTTTAGTGGGTTTAAAGAGCGCTATCACCACGGTACCTTTGTCATACTTTTGGGTATTCACACCGTCGGTTGACAGCCCAGCGACTAACCCTGTCACTGCCAAAATTTGTTCATCGCTCATTTCAGTTCCCATAGCGACGCCAAAGCCAACCTGAAAATCCGCCAGTAGTGGATCTTCAACCCAGCGATATCCCTTACTCTGCAAAGTTTGCTTTAATACGGCTTGCATGTGTTGCAACACTGGCTGCGGATCTAAGCGTTTATCTGTGATGATTTTTTGAAATTTAGGATGCCAAGTGAATGTCATTGCCGTTGACGGTAATTCACTGAGATCACCAGACATCACGATTGTGGTTCGCAACGGCTGCGCCGCGTTATCCGTCACAGTTACGCACCCAGTAAGACCTAAAACGCTGCTAAAAAGCAGTATTAACACTCTCAAATACCGACTTAACACTCGGTCGGGAGCCCAGCAAGGAACTCGACTGAACTGTCGATTTAGCACTCCACTTAGCTCACTATGTAATGATGGATTCATCATGCCCTGTTACCTCAATCTATAAAATGCTGTCTAAGGATAGTTGCTATTACTAAAACTGAAAGCTGATATCCATCATAGTGTTAAATCAGCATATTCCAATATATCTTGATTTTCGTACTAACACAGAAAACCATCAAACTGCGCTAGCCCTATTCTCACGCCATTAATCCCATCGAGGCATGTACATATTTTGTTATTCTTTTTAGTTTATAAACTCACTATGTCGTATAGGCGCGGCAACATTTAATCGCTAGAATGCCTCGCCTGCGTTGCAATCAAATGTCGCAATTATAAATAATAGCAACACAGTATTGCGTAACGTCAGATGAGTAAATCGCAGGCTCAATGCGGCAAATAATCACAATGCCATAAAACTAAAATAAAAGGTGTGGATCTATCTATGGAGTTAATACTCGCTATCGCGTTGTTTGCCTTTTCATCGGGGATCACCCCGGGGCCTAACAATATTATGCTGATGACCTCAGGGGTAAACTTTGGCGTAAAACGCAGTATTCCGCATCTTATGGGAATATGCCTTGGCTTCCCGACCATGATCCTCGCGATAGGTTTGGGCTTGAGCGCCCTACTCCAAAGCTATCCTATCATCCATCAAGTGATTAAAGTCGTCGGCATAGGTTACCTTTTGTATCTGTCTTGGTTGATTGCCAACAGCAGTAGCAAGATGGAAGGCAAAGCCATTGCTAAACCCTTCAGTTTTATCCAAGCCGCGGCCTTTCAATGGGTCAACCCTAAGGGCTGGATCATGGCCGTGGGCGCGATTGCGACGTTCACGTCAGTACAGCAGGATTTGACCCCGCAGGTCATCACTATTGCAACGGTATTTTTGTGCGTCGCCTTTCCCTGCGCTATCGTCTGGCTCGGCTTTGGCGTAGCCCTTAAACGCATTTTAAAAAATGAGCGCCAACAGAAGATTTTTAATATCAGCATGGCGCTCTTGCTTGTGGCGTCTATCATCCCTATGATCGCCCCCTAATTTTTAAGCACGAGCAAACGACCGCCATGAACGAAATTGACATGATCACTCAACAAACCGACAACTGGGTGAAAAAAGTGATCATGAAATACAATATTTGCCCCTTCGCCAGACAAGAAGTCGAGCGCGGCAGTATTCGGTATCTGGTGGTGGAACAAACTAAAGTCAAACTCGTACTCAAGGCATTGATTGAAGAATGCCAATACCTCGACGCCCACCCCGAAGCCGAAACCACACTGTTTATTCTACCCCGTGGTTTTGAGGGGTTTTATGCTTATCTCGACCTCATCGACATGGCAACCGATACGCTTATCGAACACGAGTACGAAGGCACTTACCAACTCGCCACCTTCCACCCAGACTATTGTTTCGATGGCGAACCACAGGACGGGGCAGCCAACTTCACCAACCGCGCGCCCTACCCAACCCTGCACATCATCCGCGAAGCCAGCATGGAGTTAGCCCTTGCTAACTACAACGATCCCGAAACCATCCCAGAGCGCAATATCGCCTTTTGCGAACGCAAAGGCAGCGACTTTTTCGTCAAACTGTTAGCAGAATGCATGGGGAAATAGCTTCGTTTCTTTAAACAACAGAGAGCAGTTATACAAAGCAAGACAGGATTTATTGGGCTGTTGACGTTATTCCAAGTTAGACATTAAGCACTATCATTCCAGTGACACGCCGTGAACTCGTCCATGAGGGCTCGACGACGGCATCCATGCCGCCAACGGTCACTTACATGCCAGTGCTTAATTCAGTTAACCTTTGCACATATCTTCGACCCAGCCAGAACAAATATTTAACCCAAATACACTGTCACTACCTTAACTCTTTGATCTTCTTATATAAACTTATCAATAACGGCTGACACATCAACAGCGGGTCGCATTCACACCACCCTTATTATTGTTAGACTTGTTCACTTCAATTTCAGCCATTGATTCACGTTCAAACTTAAGAGCTTCGGAACGATCACCGAGATACCGAGGTAGACAACCTAATGCCATAAAGCCACCTAAACTTTGTTCGTGATGACCGACAATTAAGCCGCCGTAACAATTATGCGCATGACAACCACTGAGCAAGGTTGCATTATTTGTAATCAAAATATTACTCGGCCTTACTAAAATCTCTACCCCATTTCTTAAAAATCGGCCTCGTTTTATAACAACTTTATTTGGTGGTTTGAAGTCTATCTCTATAAGTATCTTACGATGTGCCTCCCGAATTGAAAGCCTTGTACCAACTAGCTGGATATCCCATGGTGCAGTAGAGTAATAAAGCTGATTATTTTTAATATGAAGAACTGGTGCATTAAATTCATCAAAAATAACAAGATTTAAGAGTAAATGTCCATCCGCCATAACCAGCCCAATCAAGGGAGTACCATCTACGCTAATAGGTACCATTGCGGTTCCATATCCTTGATCCTCACATGTGAAGCTATTTCCGCCAATCTCAATTTCAGCAGTTTTTCCCGAAAAATGAAGGCAGTATGGTTTAGAAACGCCTTCACGAAGATTAAATGGATCTGAATCAGCATTGCGTACCATTTCTTTGGGCAGGAACCCACCCGTTTTTTCTCTATGGTGTTGATCGCACAATAGCGTTATTTCTTCAGCGACATGGCGCTTAACGCTAGCCCATTCCTCCATATGCTCATATTCATAGAGTGGCATTCCGCAGATAACACAACCGAAGCCACAACGTTGCCTAACCTCTCGTTGAATAGGGAGAGGTATATTCCTACTATTACAATCTTGATCCTTGGTCATTCAGATTCCTTTTTGAAGCTAACCTTTAATTGATGTACTGCACGTTTACCTTAACTAAACCAACAAAATGCACACGCTCAGCCTCCAAACCTGCAGCCTGAACATCAACCTTACAATATATGATTGATTTTAAATGCCGCTAAACTTAGCAATATTAATAAAAGTAAGCCCCAAAAATTTTCAAATGGTTAGCACCTCTATCAAATTAAAATTTTAACTATTCTTTAAACCGACTCAAAGATGATGATAAATATCAAATTTTATAATAAGAATCGAATGTAGTAGCTGACGTGACCTTCGATGACATGGATGTCATCGTAGAGCCGCCATGGATGGCTTCACGGCGTGTCACGGAAGCAACTGCACTCGATTTACAACAGGCAACGATTCAGATTCAAGCAATCACTCAAAGAAGTCTTAATCCCCACACCTCAAAGGCATCACGACTTAATTGTTCCCTAAAATCTGGGTGAGCGATGGCGATCAGCGCTTGTGCCCGTTCGCGCAGTGAACGGCCGCGTAGATTGGCGGCGCCGTATTCGGTCACAATGTAATGCACATGGGCCCGAGTGGTGACAACCCCTGCGCCAGGTGATAACACGCTGGCAATGCGAGAAAGCGTTCCCCCCGCGGCAGTGCTGGGCAGCGCAATCACAGAACGACCACCTTCAGATAACCCTGCTCCGCGGATGAAATCCATCTGGCCCCCGACACCAGAATAGATTTTAGTGCCAATGGAATCGGCACACACTTGGCCTGAAAGGTCGACCTGCAGCGCCGAGTTAATCGCCATCACATTGGGATTTTTACGGATAATGGCCGTATCGTTAACTTGCTCTATGTCCATAAAGATGACCGCAGGATTATCATCAACATAGTCGTATAATTTCTGGCTCCCCAAGGCGAAACCTGTGACGAGTTTTCCCGGATAAAAACACTTCTTGCTGTTGTTAATCACACCCTTTTCAACCAGTTGCAATATGCCGTCAGAAAATAGCTCTGTGTGGACGCCTAAGTCTTTATGTTCGGTTAAGCAAGACAGCACGGCATCGGGGATCGCACCTATACCCATTTGCAAACAATCGCCATTACGCACCAATTGGGCGACATTTTTGCCAATCGCCAGACTCACGGCATCGCCCGTCGCGAAGGAATGAATGGGCAACGCCGCGCTCTGCTCATACACAGCGGCAAAACGGTCGATATGGATAAAGCTGTCACCATGGGTGCGTGGCATTTGTGGATTAATATGAGCGATGATCTTACCCGCGACTTGGCAAGCTGCGAGCGTTGCTTCAACCGAAATGCCTAAGGAACACATGCCATGCTTATCGGGTGGCGACACTTGGATAATTGCGGTATCAATTTTTTGCTCGCCGGAACGAAATAACTTAGGCACTTCAGACAGGAAAATCGGCACATAATCCGCGTCACCACTTTGCAGTAATGCCCGCGTTGGCAGCCCACCGAAAAAACATCGATGGCGTAAATGCCCCTGTAAACTGGGATGGCTTAAGGATTCGGCGCCTTCAGTATGTAACTGTAACAGGGTGAGATTTTCTTTGGTGAGTGCATGCTGCGCCAACGCATCTAATAAAATGCGCGGAGTGGCGCCCATGGAATGAGTCCACAGCGTCTCGCCGCTTTGAATTAAAGCAACCGCATCGAGCGCGCTATGACAAATGATTGGAGGCATAATGAATTCCCTTCGCTAAGCATGATGGCGGCAATCGCCCTAGCGGCAGTGTAAGGGATATCCTAATTAAGCAACATCGATTTCAATGGCTTAGCGCGACTGTTTATCTATAGTTTGCGCTATATCAAACTCTAGATTATTAATTGGATCGCAAAATACACATTCAACCTGTTTTGGCACTAGAGGGTAATAAAGCCTCTGGCTAAAATGCTTTGCAGAAATTTGATTAGGGATAACACCAATAAGCCCGTATTGGTTATCCCCATCAGCGCTCAGCCTTACCAAATATATATTACTTTACCAATAATCAAGTCTTGAGGAATAAACCCAAAATATCGACTATCTAAGCTATTGTCTCTGTTATCACCTAAGACGAAATACTGACCAGCGGGAACTAACCATTCATCCCTTAATGTGTTTTCCTGCACATAATAGCGATCAACCAGTTCTTTCTGATGGCGGAGTAATAATACCTGATAGCGAATATCATCCAGCGACTCTTGGTAAACAGCTTGAGTCTCAGTACTCAACTCGGGTAATAAGATTTTATCGATAAGATCGTATTGAGAGTCCAATCCTGCACACGCTTCCCTCGATACATTGCAGGCTTTCTGCACAAAAATGGTTTTGTCGCGATAGATAATCCTATCGCCGGGTAGACCAATTACACGTTTTACATAGTCAATCGTCGGGTTTGCAGGGTATTGAAATACCAATATATCCCCTCTTGCGGGTGTTACCGATGGCGTCGACTTAGCCAGTTGAAAACCTAAATATCGATAGTTACCAAAACCATACTTGCTCACCAACACATGATTGCCAGGTGCTAACGTCGGCTTCATGGAAGAGGCCGGAATACTAAAAGGCTCAAAGAAAAAACCTCGTAACACAATCAGCGGTAACATCATCAAAGCGTAACTCGCTAACACTATCCACCAGCGAGCATACCAGCGGCGGGGTTGAGTAATATCGTAACGACGGGCGATCATAAACCCGTGAATGGGACAAATAACAATAAATAACCAAGAGAGGTAAATATTTTGAAGCCAAGCCATATTTCCCGATTTAAATGGGAAATAGTTTGAGTGTAAAAATACATCAACGGCCGCGATAATCAGCGCACCAATAAAATATCGAATAAAATATTTAAATTGATTAACGTATAAAAATACAAACGGCTGAAAAAATAGACCTAATAATATTGCGAGCCAAGCTTTTGGCTTCCATTGAATATCCAATTGAACTCCGTTTCACCCTAGATTTGGAAAACGGCATCATAATTCACTGCCTAACCTAGCACAACCTCATTCCCAGTTGCAGATAGCCTGCCATGCGCTGAAGGATCCCCTCATAAATCAGCCATAGCATAGCCATATTTGAGCAACTGATTGGCGAATAATACCCAGGCCGCCAGCAATTCTTTCTCCGTGATTTGATAATCAGGCCGCCTGAGTACCTCCAATCCCAAGCGAATCGTTGAGAGTACCGTTCGATGCCCAATGGTATTGGCCTGAAAATGCTTATCCCAGCCCTGTTGCTGTGCGTGTAAACCAACTAGCCACAACAGGCATTGAACCATCA
>NZ_JAKKRO010000034.1:0-49727 GCF_025654235.1 Shewanella sp. SM32
GACGAACCGCTGGTGTTCGGGTTGTCATGCCAATGGCATTGCCCGGTAGCTACGTTCGGAATCGATAACCGCTGAAAGCATCTAAGCGGGAAGCGAGCCCTAAGATGAGTCATCCCTAGGAATTTAATTCCTCTAAAGAGCCGTTCGAGACTAGGACGTTGATAGGCATGGTGTGTAAGCGTTGTGAGGCGTTGAGCTAACATGTACTAATGACTCGAGAGGCTTAACCATACAACCCAGATGGGTTTTGCTAAGCGAACTTAGATAGAATATCGACACTTGATAAAGTTAAAGACTCAACAGAAAATCAGCTTTCCGAATTATTATTAACGTGGTCCAGCGATGGACACGGTAATAAACAGAATTTGCTTGGTGACAATAGCCTTGTGGAACCACCTGATCCCATCCCGAACTCAGAAGTGAAACGCAAACGCGCCGATGGTAGTGTGGGGTCTCCCCATGTGAGAGTAGGTCATCGCCAAGCGCCTAATTATCTCATTGAGATGTAACGAAGCCAGCTGAATAAGCTGGCTTATTTGCGTCTGCAATTTGTAAAATTCAGCCTTGTTTCTATTTAATTAGTCTGTTTTCCTCCTATTTTTCTCTCCTTAACACTCTTCATGACATCAATAATAAGTAATAGTTGTCGGTTATTTTGTCAATGCTCCGATTTTGCTACAGCGATCTTAGTTCTCGATCGAGCCTAGCTATTGCTATTAGTTAAGCGGTTACTTACCTTATGTTTTAATTTATTGGGGTAGATAAGGATCTGAGATGAAGTTAGAGATGATTTGCACTGGGGAAGAGGTGTTGGCGGGACAGATTGTTGATACCAACGCCGCTTGGTTTGCCAGTACTATGATGGAGCATGGTGTCGAGATCCAGCGTCGAGTAACCGTCGGCGATCGCCTCGAGGATCTGATTGCGGTTTTCCAAGAACGTAGCTTACATGCAGATGTGATTCTCGTTAATGGTGGTCTTGGGCCCACAAGTGATGATATGTCTGCTTTAGCGATGGCGAAGGCGAAGGGCGAACCATTGGTTGAGAATGCGGAGTGGCGTGAGCGTTTAGAGGAGTGGTTTACCCGTAATAACCGTGAAATGCCTTTAAGTAATCTCAAGCAAGCTATGCTACCAGCCTCAGCTGTGATGGTTGATAACCCTGTGGGAACCGCTTGTGGTTTTAGAGTTAAACTTAATCGCGCTTGGTTATTCTTCACGCCTGGTGTGCCTTTTGAGCTGAAGCACATGGTTACAGAGCAGTTTGTGCCCTTTATTCGCGAAGAGTTTAACCTTGATTCCAAGGTTGCTTTAAAGAAACTATTGACCATAGGCCAAGGTGAGTCCGCTTTGGCAGATAAGTTAGAACCGCTAGAGCTGCCAGAAGGCATTACTATTGGTTACCGCTCTTCTATGCCGCATATTGAGATTAAGATTTTCGCCCGTGGCGAGAAGGCGATTGCAGTATTACCTCGCGTCGCTGGGCACATCAAAATGGTGCTGGGTACTGCGGTTGTCGCGGAAGATAAAGCCACTCTTGCCGAAGAAATTCATTATAAGCTACTTAACTCAGGCTTGACCTTAAGCGTTGCCGAGTCTTGCACCGGCGGCATGATCACCAGTCAGTTAGTTGATTTCCCCGGCAGTTCATCTTACTTACAGCACGGATTAGTGACTTATAGTAATGAATCTAAAGTTCGCGTGTTAGGTGTTAATCCTTCAACCTTAGATGATCATGGTGCAGTCTCCATTGCGACTGTAGAAGAAATGGCTAAGGGGGCAAGGCAAATTTTAGACAGTGACTATGCGCTGGCAACTAGTGGAATTGCGGGGCCCGATGGTGGCACAGATGAGAAACCTGTGGGCACTGTGGCGATCGCTTTAGCAACTCGCGGCGGTGTTTATAGTCAGATGATTAAACTACCGAGACGTTCACGGGATCTGGTACGCAGTTTAAGTGCTGCTGTGGCTTACGATATGCTAAGACGTGAGCTTTTAGCTGAAGCTGTGATCGTCGATTATCAGTCGATTGGGCGATTCAGTAAGTAACTCTTATACGGGTATATATCCATTTATGCCCGCCAACAAAAATGCTCCCGAGGGAGCATTTTAACTTCTACAGAGATACAAAAATGGCAGATTATTTAGTGAACTTAAGCACTAATTTGCCTGGGGCAACTTGAATGCTTTCGGTCATTTTTGCCATCAGTGCTTGGTTACTGTCCTTGGTATCCAGTACATACACAGGCTGGTTTTCTAAGAATTGCCTTAGATAACCCATCACCTGCGGTGTGGCACTGCTAATCGCTTTTTCAATATCCTTGGGCGTTGATTCCACTTTGACTAATTCGAGCTGACGCAGATAGACACTGTGCGTTGCGCTGTCATACCAAGGCTTAGCTTCGAAAGTCGTAGTGAGTTTGGCACTCAATGGAAAGATCGGATTCTTAATTGATACTTGAGTTGCGGCACTTACACTCATAGTGTCAGGTTTTACACCTAGCTTGACACTGATGTCGTTAATGCGCACTTCTGCGCCAACTAATTGATTGCCTTGTTTAATCTCAAAATGGATCTCTTTACTGAGGTACTGCTCCATTTCGTGCTCGCTGATACTGTACTGCGAGACGCAGCCGCCAAGCAGTACAGTCAGTCCCAAGCAAATCGTGCGGGAAAGTTTTTTCATTAACCAGTGTTTCTCATACCCGCTGCCACACCTGCAATGGTCAGCATTAGCGCTAACTGTACATGTTCAGACGCAGGAGTTTCGGTTGTTTCCTTACGTGTCCGCGCTAATAGCTCGGTTTGTAAGAAGTTTAATGGATCGATATACGGATTTCGCAGTTTAACTGATTCGCGATTCCACGGTGTATGCGCCATTAAACTATCTGATTTTGTCAGTTCAAGCACGACTTTAATACCCAGATCCAAGCGTTGGCGCAAGGTTTCGCCTAAGTGATGCAAGTCTTTCGGTACTAAACAGGTTTCGTAGTAGCGGGCCAAATTAGGTTCCGCCTTGGCGTAGACCATTTCCAGCATTGAAATGCGAGTGCTGAAGAAAGGCCATTCCCGTTCCATCTCTTGCAGTAAGCCCATTTCACCGCGTTCACAGGCGGCTTGAAGTGCTTCACCGGCGCCAAGCCATGCAGGTAACATCAAGCGGTTTTGCGACCAAGCAAAAATCCACGGAATAGCTCGCAGACTTTCGATCCCACCATCGACACGACGTTTGGCTGGGCGGCTGCCGAGTGGCAGTTTTCCTAATTCCACTTCTGGCGTTGCCGCGCGGAAATAAGCCACAAAATCAGGTTCATCACGCACTATGCCACGGTAAGCACCCACTGATTCTTCTGCGATACGTTGCATGCAATTGCGCCATTCTTGCTTCGGCTCTGGCGGTGGTAACAGGGTTGCTTCCAATACGGCCGAGGTATACAGGGCCAAGCTTTGAACCGCGAGTTTTGGTAAGCCAAACTTGAAGCGGATCATCTCGCCCTGCTCAGTCACGCGAATGCGGCCATCTACCGAACCTGGTGGTTGCGATAGGATTGCTTTGTGTGCAGGACCACCCCCGCGACCAATGCTGCCACCACGGCCATGGAATAGTGTGAGCTTGACGCCCGCTTGTTTACAGACTGCCACTAACTGCTCTTGGGCGTGATACTGAGCCCAAGCCGCCGCCATAACACCGGCATCTTTAGCTGAGTCAGAGTAGCCAATCATGACCTCTTGCATGCCCTTGGTATAGCCACGATACCAGTCAATATCGAGCAAATCGGTAATACATGCAGCGGCGTTGTTTAAGTCGCTTAAGGTTTCAAACAGTGGCACCACGCGCATTGGATGCGAACAGCCTGTTTCTTTGAGTAACAGTAAAACCGTTAAGACATCCGATGGTTTACCCGCCATCGAAATCACATAGGATCCGAGTGCTTTTGCCGGATGTTTAGCAATCAAACGACAGGTATTAAGCACTTCGGCCACATCGGCCGAGGGTTGCCAGTTACTTGGGATCAGTGGACGACGGTTGCTGAGTTCACGTAATAAGAAGGCTTGCTTCTCAGTCTCGTCCCAATGGTTGAAATCACCCATGCCGAGATAGCGAGTTAACTCGGCGAGCACATCGCTGTGACGGCTGGCATCTTGGCGAATGTCGAGCCTGAGCATATGAATGCCAAAGCAGGCGAGACGGCGGAGAATGTCGAGCAATAAACCGTTGGCGATTAAGCGCATACCGCAGTCGGTTAAACTCTTATAGAGCATTTCTAGCGGCGCTTTGAGATCGCTTTCTTGCCAAATCAGGCTCGACTTATCGACTTCAGGATTGTGGCCTTCGATGCGCGCATTTAAATAATCTATGGTGTCACGCAGTCTTTGACGAATAGATCGCAGCACGTGGCGGTAAGGTTCGCAGCTGTTATTGGTATAAGCCTTTAACTCATCATTGGCTTCTTCCATCGACAGTTCACCGACCAGTAGGACTATGTCTTTTAAGAATAGTCTGGCGGCAGCATGGCGGTTACGATCGAGCACCTCTTGGGTGACTTTTGCGGTAACAAACGGGTTGCCGTCGCGATCGCCGCCCATCCAGCTTGAAAAGCGCACTGGCGCGATATCAATCGGTAATTGCTGCCCTGTGCGTTGCTGCACTCGATCGTTAAGTTGTCTTAAGAAGTCAGGCACCGCATGCCAGAGTGACTCTTCAATGGTGGATAATCCCCAGCGAGCCTCATCTACTGGAGTTGGGCGCTCGCGGCGGATCTCATTGGTGTGCCATATTTGCGCGATTAATTGGCGCAGGCGCAGATTGATCTGTTGACGTTCTCTATCCGATAGTTGGTCGTTTTCTTGCTCTGTTAAGCAGTCGACAATGGCGGCGTATTTTTGGATCAGGGTGCGACGGGAAATTTCAGTGGGGTGCGCTGTTAGCACCAGATCGATATCCAGTGTTTTTAGACAGTCGAGCATTTTAGCTTGGTCGACACGACCATTGAGCATGCGGCCTAGGAGTTGTTCCACTGGGTCTGGCACGCAGACAAGTTCGTCGCAATTACGACTGATAGTATGAAATTGCTCGGATAAGTTAGCTAAGTTAAGAAATTGGTTAAAAGCTTTTGCAAAAGGGACTAATTCTTCGTCTGGCAAAGCTGTCAGTAACTCGAGCATTTGCTCTCTGGCGGCTTGATCGCCTCGGCGTGAGTCTTTGGCAAGCTTACGGATCTGTTCAACCTTCTCAAGAAAAGAGTCCCCAAGATGGGTACGCATAGTATCGCCAAGGATTTGGCCTAACATACTCACGTTCGATCTTAATGACGCATACATATCTGTCATATTGTCTGCCATGGTTACTGACATAGTTACTCCGAATAGAAAAACATGAAAATCCGCTGTGTATATACCCAAACAACCTGAAGATGCAGGATTCAGCGGGAGTTTAACGCACTTTAGGCAAGGCAGTTATTTGCAGGCCTAGCGGGCTAAGTTAAAAATAACCAACGCAGCATAAAGTGCGTTAAAACCCGCCGGGACGGAGCACCTAGGGCACTCCACTTCCGTGTTGCATCAATTTAAAAGGTGGCCGACATTCTTTCATTGATGCGCCTTGAATTGAAGCACCCTAGGCGCTCTGAAACTCGTATCTTCAGGTAGCTTGGGTATATAGCCCGTTAGCACAATACCTATCACTTGGGGCTATGGTCAACAGCAGAACTTATAACTTATACGACTGGCTTATCCGATATGCAACCAATCACGGTATTTGATGAAGAATATTCAATAGAAATGCGAAGTCACGCAATATTTTTTGATGATTAGTGCAAGTGAATATGAAGTGCATTATTTTATGCTTTGCAGACATGTATCTTAGCTGTTAATGAAAAGGACTGATTTTAACTCATGTTGACCCTGGATAACTGTGTTATTAACGAGTTAGCTGAATGGGAGGCGTGTCTTCGATATCCCAGTTTGAGCTTAAAATATGAAAATAAATTAAAAATATATATTCACATATATTGCATAAGTAGATCTTTGTGGTAGTCTAGCCATCAGTTGAGATGAGTCACCCCCTGTGACCTGTAGAGTGAATATCATGATGTACAGTATTAGCCTGACAGTGAATAAAATAACAACCTATTACGATTTCCTGCGACGATAGTCTTGTCATCATAGATATGCGCGGTTGCGTGTAAGCTATTCATCTACTCTTTAAGTTTCTTTGATTCGGTTAATAAGACAAAAACATGAAAAATATCGCCATTATTGGTGCCAGTGGTTACACAGGCGCGCAACTGACCGCTTTAATCCATGCAGAAGCAGAACTGACGATTCAAGGGTTGTATGTTTCTGAAAACAGTTTAGATAAAGGTAAGCCTTTAGCGGATTTGTATCCTAGCTATAGCCATATCGCATTAACGCTGTCGCCATTGTCCGATGAAGCTAAGGCAAAAATCGTTGTCGAAGCCGATGCCGTGGTGTTAGCGACTGAGCACTCGGTGAGCCTGCATTTAGCGGCTTGGTTTTATAGCCAAGGGTTAGCGGTATTCGATTTAAGCGGTGCCTATCGTTTCAGTGATGTGGCGCAATATCCGAAGTGGTATGGCTTTGAGCATGAATATCCTGAAGTTTTAGCCAAAGCCGTGTATGGCCTTGCCGAATGGAATGCTAAAGAAATCGCTGCGACTAAGATGATTGCCGTGCCAGGTTGTTACCCGACCGCATCATTGACAGCGTTAAAGCCGCTAGTGAGTTTACTGACATCGGCTTATCCGGTAATCAATGCTGTGAGCGGCGTAACAGGTGCGGGCCGTAAAGCGCAGTTACACACCAGTTTTTGTGAAGTTAGCCTGACACCCTACGGCGTATTAGGCCACAGACATCAACCCGAGATTGCCACTCAGCTTGGCCAAGAAGTGATATTTACACCGCACCTTGGTAACTTTAAGCGTGGCATTTTAGCGACCATTACCGTACAGCTAAAACCAGGTACTACGACTGCCGATGTGGCCGCGGCCTATAGCGTGTATGACAAGGCGCCATTGGTCACCGTGAAGCACAATCAGTTCCCGAAAGTAGACGATGTGGTGCTGACACCTAACTGTCACTTAGGTTGGAAGTTTGATGAGAATAGCGGTTACTTAGTGGTAGCCAGTGCCATCGATAACTTGATGAAAGGTGCTGCCAGCCAAGCGCTGCAATGCATAAAGATTCATTTTAACCTTTAATTGTTCATCCTTATTTAAGAGAGTCGTCAAGATGTCTACAAACAACTCAGTATTAGTGCTTAAAGTGGGCGGCGCGCTGCTGCAATGTGAAATGGGGATGGCGCGATTGATGGATACGGCTGCGGCTATGTTAGCCAATGGTCAGCAAGTGTTGATGGTGCATGGCGGCGGCTGTCTGGTGGATGAGCAGCTAGCAGCGAATGGTATGGAAACCGTCAAGTTAGAAGGTTTGCGTGTGACTCCGCCCGAGCAAATGCCGATTATTGCCGGCGCACTTGCGGGGACTTCGAACAAAATTCTTCAAGGCGCAGCGACTAAGGCTGGCATTGTGAGTGTGGGCATGAGCCTCGCCGATGGCAATACTGTTTCGGCTAAGATTAAAGATGAGCGTTTAGGCCTAGTGGGCGAAGTCACGCCAAACGATGGCACTTATCTTAAGTTTATCCTCGCCCAAGGTTGGATGCCGATTTGTAGCTCTATCGCCATGATGGACGATGGCCAAATGCTTAACGTCAATGCTGATCAAGCTGCGACGGCCTTAGCCAAATTAGTGGGCGGCAAGTTAGTGCTACTGTCGGATGTTTCTGGGGTGCTCGATGGTAAAGGCCAGCTCATCCACAGTTTAAATGGCAAGCAGATAGCAGACCTTGTTAAGCAAGGTGTGATCGAAAAAGGAATGAAGGTCAAAGTTGAAGCTGCGCTCGAAGTCGCACAGTGGATGGGGCAGGCGGTACAAGTTGCCTCGTGGCGTGATGCAAGCCAATTAATCGCATTAGCAAAAGGTGAAGCCGTAGGAACACAAATCCAACCATAAGTGGAGTAGGTTATGAAGCATTTACTATCGATAAAAGACTTAACCCAGAAGCAGTTACAGGATCTAATTGCCTTGGCAAAAACGATTAAAGCCAATCCGGCTGAGTATCGTCATGCGCTGGATGGCAAGAGTGTGGTGATGTTATTTGAAAAGCCCTCACTCAGAACACGCGTTAGCTTTGATATCGGTATTAATAAGCTCGGGGGCCACTGTTTATACCTAGACCAGCAAAATGGTGAACTGGGAAAACGGGAATCGGTTGCTGACTTTGCTTCTAACCTGTCATGTTGGGCCGACGCAATTGTGGCGAGAACCTATTCACACACCACTATCGAACAATTAGCCGAGTTCGGCTCAGTGCCCGTGATCAATGCGCTGTCGGATCTTTATCATCCTTGCCAAGCCTTAGCTGACTTTTTAACACTGGCAGAGCAGTTTGAGGATGTCAGTAAAGCTAAATTAGCTTATGTTGGTGATGGTAATAATGTCACTAACTCGCTGATGTACTGTGCGGCTATTCTCGGTGCCACCATGACAGTGATCTGCCCAGCGGGTCACTTTCCTGATGGCTACGTAGTGGCAGAAGTGCAAGAGCTCGCCAAACGATATGGCGGCAAGATAGTGCTGACTTCAGATATCGATGCGATTGAAGGTCACGACGCTATTTATACTGATACTTGGATTTCAATGGGCGATCCAACGCCTTTGTCTGATATCAAAGCGAAGTTTGCACCATACCAAGTAAACAAAGCTTTGATGGCGAAAGCGGGCGCTAACTTCTTTATGCATTGTTTGCCCGCCCACCGTGGTGTAGAAGTAACAGATGAAGTGATGGGCGGTGCAGGCTCCTTAATTCTGCAACAAGCCGAAAATCGGATGCATGCCCAAAATGCGGTACTGGTAACCTTATTTAGTTAAATTAACCCTGTTTAGCAGCCTGTTTTCTCCTTGAGAGAAACGAGTCATAGGAATTTAAGATGTCTATCGAGAACAAAAATACTGGCGTGAAAAAAGTGGTTTTAGCCTATTCAGGTGGTCTAGATACCTCGGCCATTATTCCTTGGTTAAAAGAAAACTACGATAACTGTGAAATCATCGCATTCTGCGCCGACGTTGGCCAAGGCGAAGAAGAGCTGGTTGGCTTGACTGAAAAAGCTTTAGCTTCAGGTGCTTCTGAATGTCATATCGTCGATCTAAAAGAAGAATTCGTTAAAGACTATATCTACCCAACGATTGCGAGCGGTGCGATTTACGAAGGCACTTATTTACTCGGTACGTCAATGGCGCGTCCTATTATTGCCAAAGCGCAGGTTGAAGTGGCTCGTAAAGTGGGCGCCGATGCTCTGTGTCACGGTTGTACCGGCAAAGGTAACGACCAAGTGCGTTTCGAAGGTTGCTTCGCCGCATTAGCACCTGATTTAAAAGTGATTGCCCCATGGCGTGAATGGACTATGCAGAGCCGTGAAGATCTACTGGCCTATTTAGCTGAACGTGACATCAAGACGTCAGCGTCAGCGACTAAAATCTATAGCCGTGATGCCAACGCTTTCCATATTTCCCATGAAGGTGGTGAGTTAGAAGATCCATGGAACGAGCCAAGCAAAGGCGTATGGACACTGACTGCCGATCCTGAAGATGCACCGAACAAGCCTGAATATGTGTCGCTAGAAGTAGAACATGGCCGTATCACTAAAGTGAATGGTGAAGCCCTAACGCCTTATGCTGCACTGATGACATTAAACGCCATTGCTGCGCCACACGGTGTGGGCCGTATCGACATTACCGAAAACCGTTTAGTGGGTATGAAGTCTCGCGGTTGTTACGAAACACCCGGTGGCACTGTGATGTTCGCAGCACTACGTGCGATTGAAGAGCTCGTACTCGACAAGACTAGCCGTAACTGGCGCGAGCAAGTTGCCGCACAAATGGCGCATTTAGTGTATGACGGCCGTTGGTTCACGCCACTGTGTAAGTCACTGCTGGCAGCATCTGAATCACTGGCTGAATCAGTTAACGGTGAAGTTGTGGTAAAACTCTACAAAGGCCAAGCGAGCGCAGTGAAGAAACGTTCACCTAACAGCTTGTACTCTGAAGCGTTTGCCACCTTCGGTGAAGATCAAGTTTACGATCAAAAGCATGCAGAAGGCTTTATCCGCCTGTACTCATTAGCGAGCCGCATCCGCGCACTCAATGCTAATGATGTAAAGTCTAAGTAAGAGGTCGTTTAAAAGGGCGCCTAGCGCCCTTTTTTGTTTTTAGGTTTTGATTTAGTTTTTGATTCAGATGAGTCGATTTCAAATAAGCAGTGAGTAAGGGGAGTTAGCATGGCTTTATGGGGTGGAAGATTTCAGGGCGAAACGAGCGCGCTATTCAAATTATTCAACGATTCGTTGCCTGTGGATTATCGCTTGTTCGAACAGGATGTGGTCGGCTCCATTGCTTGGGCGGATGCGATTGCCAGCGTGGGAATTATCTCGGCAACTGAATGCCGCGACTTGAAAAAAGCGCTTAATGACTTACTGGTGGAAGTACAGGGCGATCCGGCGATTATTCTTGCCTCGGGCGCTGAAGATATTCACAGTTTCGTCGAGTCGGCCTTGATTGCCAAAGTGGGCGATCTCGGTAAGAAATTGCACACCGGTCGTAGCCGTAACGATCAAGTTGCCACCGATTTAAAGCTTTGGTGTCAATCCGAAGGCAAAGCATTATTCGCGCGCCTTCAAGGCTTACATGCTGAATTACTGGCGTTGGCTGAGCGTGAATTTGATGCGGTAATGCCGGGTTATACTCACTTGCAGCGCGCGCAACCTGTGACATTTGGCCACTGGTGTTTAGCGTATGTGGAAATGACTGAGCGGGATATCAGCCGTTTAGCCGATGCGTTAACCCGCGCGAATACCTGTCCATTAGGTTCTGGTGCCCTTGCGGGCACAGCTTATAAAATAGATAGACATGCACTGGCTGCTGCGCTTAATTTTGCCTCGCCAACGCTGAATAGCTTAGATAGTGTATCAGACAGAGATCACGTGGTAGAGCTTTGTTCAACCGCATCGATCAGCATGATGCACTTAAGCCGTATGGCTGAAGATTTGATTTTCTTTAACTCAGGTGAAGCGAACTTTATTTCCCTGAGTGATGAAGTGACCTCGGGTTCATCCCTGATGCCACAGAAGAAAAATCCAGACGCATTAGAGCTTATCCGTGGCAAAACCGGCCGGGTGTATGGCAGCTTAGTGGGCATTCTCACGACGATGAAAGCACTGCCTTTGGCGTACAACAAAGATATGCAGGAAGATAAAGAAGGCCTGTTTGACGTAGTTGATAGCTGGGCAATTTGCCTCGATATGGTGGCGTTAGTGTTGTCAGGTTTGAAGGTCAATCGTCCTAATGCACTGTTAGCCGCACAGCAAGGTTATGCAAATTCTACTGAGCTTGCGGATTATCTCGTGTCTAAAGGTATGCCTTTCCGTGAGGCGCACCATGTTGTGGGTGAAGTCGTGGTTGCTGCGATAGCGAAGCAAATTCCGCTCGAGGATTTCTCCTTGGCCGAATTAAAAACTTTTGCCGCTATCATTGAAGATGATGTCTATCCAAACCTGACTATTGAAGCTTGTTTAGCGAAACGCGACGTGCTCGGTGGTACTGCATTGCCACAAATTCAGCAGGCGATTGCGGCCAAGAAAGTTCGTTAAGCGAGTTATTCAAATCCACAATTCAAGCCAATAAAAAACGCGACATTAGGTCGCGTTTTTATTGGGCCACAATTAGTGGTAATGACTTTTTAGCATTTGTTTATTGGAATAAATCATCGGTTGGTGCATCGATGAATAAATTGTTTTCATCCTGAGTTTCGCTGATGTATTCCTTCGGCTCCGTACCTGAAATAAAGTACTCGAACGCACTGGTATAGTCGGTTTTTCGGGTAAGTTTACCCGTCGCTAAATCGATGCGTACCGAAACTATGCCTTCTGGCGGAATCGAGGTTGTCTCTGGTGTGCCTTGTAAGACACTGTTCATAAACTCGTTCCAGCCCGGACCTGCTGTTTTCGCTCCCGCTTCGGCGCCAGTTATCTGATCTTTTTCGCCGTTTGCATTCCATGCGGTTCTGCCCAGTTGGCGACCGTGATCGTCGAAACCGACCCAGAAAGTGCTAGTGATGACTGGGCTAAAACCACTGAACCAAGTGTCGCGCGATTCGTTGGTTGTACCCGTTTTACCTGCAATATCATGGCGCTTAATCAATTTTGCCGCGCGCCAAGCCGTACCTTGCCAACCCGTGCCTTTACTCCAATCGCCCCCACCCCAGATCACGCTCTTCAGTGCTTCGGTAATGAGGAATGCCGTTTGCTCTGAAATAATTTGCGGAGCGTAGCGACCGGTTTGATTGAAACACTGCGCAACAGGTGCACTACGCTCAGCACCAGAGTCTCCACTTACGCTGAACGCTATAGAGTCGCTCGGTGTAACTGGTTGGCTAGGCTTACAGGCCAATGTAGGGTTCGCTTTTTCGATAACATTGCCGTAAGCATCTTCTACGCGATCAATATAGAAAGGTTCGAGTAAGAAACCGCCGTTAGCAAATACGTTAAATGCAGTAACTACTTGCAATGGCGTGACTGAAGACGAACCTAATGCAATCGATTCGTTGCGAGGTAAGTCGTTAGGATCAAAACCAAATTCAACGAGTTGAGCAATGGTTTCGTCGAGTCCGACATGACGCATTGCACGCACAGACATAACGTTAATAGATTGCGCTAAACCCACACGTAAACGAGTGGGGCCGCCATAGATATCGGGTGAGTTTTTAGGGCGCCATGCTGTGCCTTGGCTGATATCGGGTTTATTAATTGGCGCATTGTCTATGAGGGTCGCTAAGGTAAAGCCTTTCTCTAATGCTGCGGCATAGATGAAAGGTTTTATATTCGAACCTAATTGACGCTTCGCTTGAGTCACTCGGTTGTATTGGCTTTGGCTAAAGCTATAACCACCAACTAAAGTGCGAATAGCACCATTTTTGGGGTCGAGTGATACTGTTGCGCTGGCGACTTCTGGTACTTGCGATAGTTGCAAATATTGGCCGTTATCACGGATCCAAATACGCTCGCCGACCTTGAGTATGTCAGAAGCTGATTTCGGTACACTACCTTGACGCTTATCAGTAATAAACTTACGTGCCCACTTCAATCCATCCCAAGTAATGACTTTAGTTTCGCCTTTGGCGGTCATTATACTTGCTTGCTGATCTGCAATGCTGATGACTGCGGCGGGTTGCAATTCTTGTACTGAAGCAATCTTGGCTAGTTCAGTTTTGATTTGAGCAGGTTCAGGTTTTTCGTCCGTCCACAACACGGCAGCAGGACCGCGGTAGCCATGGCGTTCATCATAGGCATAGACGTTATTACGCAGTGCCTGTTGAGCTTTAAGTTGTAGATCCGATGAGATAGTCGTATAGACGTTGTAGCCATTGGTATAGGCTTCTTCTTCACCGTACTTCTGTACCATGTAATCCCGAGCCATTTCAGAAATATAAGGGGCATAGAGATCAATTTCAGCGCCATGATATCTGGCCACCAATGGTTCTTGTAGTGCTGCTTGGTATTCGGTTTGGCTGATGTAGCCGACTTCATTCATCCGCATGAGGACGACATTACGGCGAGCCAATGCACGCGAAGGTGACGTGATTGGATTGAGTGTAGAGGGCGCCTTGGGTAGGCCTGCAATAACGGCCAGTTCAGATAAGCTGAGTTCTTGCACGTTTTTACCGAAATACACTTGCGCAGCAGCCCCAACCCCATAGGCCCGTTGGCCTAAGTAAATGCGGTTTACGTAGAGCTCTAAAATTTCATCTTTGGTGAGCAACTCTTCAATATGATAGGAGATAAAAATCTCCTTCACTTTACGAATAATAGTCTTATCGCGGGTTAAGAAGAAGTTACGCGCGACCTGCATGGTAATCGTACTCGCACCTTGCTTTTTCTCACCAGTGGTCAACATCACTAATGCGGCGCGAAGCACGCCAACAGGGTCTATACCACCATGTTCATAAAAGCGGGCATCTTCGGTTGCGATAAACGCCTGTAGCAGAGGTTTTGGCACTTCGTCTAACGTTAGTGGAATGCGACGTTTCTCACCGAATTGAGAAATAAGTTTGCCGTCACTACTGTAAATACGTAAAGGTGTTTGAAGTTGCACATTTTTTAGTGTTGAAACATCCGGTAAATCCGGCAAAACATAAAAGTATGCTGCCACAATGGCGCCTACGCCCAAAAGGGCTAGACTGAATAGTGCTATAACAATACGTTTTAACCACTTCACCAAAATTTATCCTAATGTTCTGTTAAGTGCGACAGTATATAAGGCGCACACGTCTTGGTGAAGTAAAAACGTGAGACTCACAAAATAGCATTTGTAAAATGATGAAACATTCGATACAAGTAAGTATAACAAGTTGATTTTGTGCTAATCTCTTTTACTGAAATATAAATAAAAAAGTGACAATGGATATGCTTTCAAATTTATGGAAGCGTCAGGCTCCGCAGATGGTGGGAATCGATATCGGTTCCCATGAAGTTAAGGCCATTTTGTTGAGTAAGACTGCTGACGGATACAAAATATTGAGTCATGCCGCGGTACCCATTAAGAAGGGGGCCGTTAACGATCATGATATTCGTGATGCTGATGCCGTTGTTGAATGCCTTAAGCAAATAAAACGTAGCCTGCCTAAATCCGTTAAATATGCCGCTGTTTCTGTTTCGGGTTCTGCTGTGATGACGAAAGTGATCTACATGGATGCCTCCCTTAGTGAGGAAGAAATGGAGGCACAGATAGAAATTGAAGCCGATAACCTTATTCCGTATTCACTCGATGAAGTTAGCATAGATTTTGAAACGCTAAACGTAAACAGTACCGATCCTACTAAAGTTGATGTGCTGTTGAGCGCATGCCGCACTGATAATATTGATGTCAGAGTCGATGCGCTGGATAGCGTTGAACTTGAGGCTAAAGTGGTGGATGTTGAAGGTTACGCTCTAGGTCGAGCTGCCGAGCTAATTATGGCCCAGCTTCCAGAAGGAGCGAAACATAAAGCCGTCGCTATGGTTGATATCGGCGCGAATATGACGACTTTCTCTGTGGTTGAATCGGGTGAGACGACTTTTATTCGTGAGCAAGCTTTCGGTGGTGAGCAATTTACTCAGTCAATATTATCCTTCTATGGCATGTCTTATGATCAAGCTGAGAAAGCAAAGATTGAAGGCGACTTACCACGAAATTATATGTTTGAAGTTTTGTCACCTTTTCAAACTCAGCTATTACAACAAATAAAACGTACGCTGCAGATTTATTGCACTTCCAGCGGTAAAGATAAAGTCGATTATCTCGTATTATGCGGTGGGACATCTAAATTAGAAGGTATGGCTAATTTACTGACGAATGAATTGGGTGTTCACACTATTATCGCCGATCCTTTTCAAGGGTGTTTGCATGCCGATGAGTCGGTTAAAAGTGCGCTGCAACCTACAATCAGCAAATATATGGTTGCTTGTGGCTTAGCATTGAGGAGTTACGGTCAATGGCGAACATAAACCTACTCCCTTGGCGAGAAGAGGCGAGAGAAAAACAAAAGCGCGACTATATTGGTATTTTAGCGGCAGTATTTTTAGCGTCGGCGATTTTAGTCTATGTCGCAGTATCTTTATTAGATGTTATGACCGATGAGCAAAAAGCACGTAACGCTTATTTGCAATCGGAAATCAGTCTGCTTGAAACGCAAATTTCTGAGATCAAGAAAATTACTGAACGTAAGAAAGACATTGAGCGGCGTACAGAAATTATTCTTAATCTACAGCAATCCCGTAATTTGCCTACTCACGTGTTAGATGAGCTTGTTCGAATTGTACCTCCAGGAATATATCTGTCTAGCCTAGAGAAAAAGGGCAGTTTGTTGCTGATTGAAGGGCGTAGTGAATCGAACAATAACGTCGCCAACATGATGCGAAAAGTGAAAACTTCCGAATGGTTAACCGATCCTAATATGCAGTCGATCGTGACCCAAAATGAAGAGTTACGGCAATTACAGCGTTTTAGTTTGAGAGTCACTATTAAAGGCGCGAGTGTAGACGAGCCTGAGAAAATGACAAAAGGAGCGAGTAAATGAAACTCGATCTAAGTCAATTTAATGATATCGACTTTGAAAATATTGGTGGTTGGCCAAATCAAGTTAAAACCTTTTTCGCGATCCTTTTAGCACTTTGTGTTTTTGCTGCGGGATATTTCTTGGTCGTCTCCGATTCGGTAGATATTTATACCGCAGAGCAAGATAAAGAAGTGCAGCTCAGAGATGATTTCAAGAATAAGTATCAACTTGCGGCAAATTTAAAACTCTACCGAGATCAGCTAGCGACGATGGAAGTACAGTTTGCAGAGTTACTGAAGATGCTGCCATCTGAAAATGAAATGCCAGGTTTGCTAGACGATTTAACTTTTGTGGCTACGGATGCAGGACTCAGAATTAATAGTTTGAATTGGGAGGCCGAAATTCAGCGGGATTTCTATATTGAGTTTCCAATTAAAATGTCTGTGACGGGAGATTACCATCAGCTAGGTAGTATGGTGAGTGGTGTCGCTAAGCTGCCGCGTATCGTTAGCCTCCATGATTTCACCATTAAGCGAGATGAAGCCGGCAACTTAGCAATGGATATCTTAGCCAAGACATACCGCTTTAAAGAAGGGGCTGAATTACCGCCTGAAAAACCTGCTAATAAGGGGAAGAAATAATGAAATTCTTACCTTTGTTAGCCTTGAGTCTTTTTTTAATGGGTTGTGTTGGCGATCGTAGTGATTTAGAGCTATTTGTTACTACAACCAAAGCGCAACACGTTGCTCATATCCCGCCCTTGAAAGAGCCGCCAAGATTTGAGCACTTTGCCTATCAAGCCGAATTAATGCGTAGCCCTTTTGTACCACCTTCGCGTGAGTTAACGGAAGAAGTTGTTGATACCAGCAAAGATTGTTTACAACCGGACTTAAAGCGTCGAAAAGGACGATTAGAAACTTATCCTTTAGATAATTTAAAAATGCGTGGCACCTTAAGTGAAGCCGATACAACTTGGGCGTTAGTTGAAACAAATGACGGCAGTGTTTATCGGATGGGCGTTGGTGAGTATTTAGGTCTGTTTAATGGACGCATTTCTAAAGTTACTTCACAAAATGTCGAAGTAGTAGAATTAATTCCAGATGGTTCAGGTTGTTGGTCCGAAAGGACGAGCAATTTAGAACTTTCTGGAGAATAACGAGCGAAGGATGAGGGAATAATGAAATCTTCTGCCGCGATAAAAGTCCCGTTAATTTCTTCAGGCTTAATCAAGTCTGTTATTGGGATCGCATTGGTATTTGGAATTTTGCCATCGAGTTATGCTGCAAACCGATTAATGGATGTTAAATACCATGCCTTGGTTGACCACCAGTTAGAGCTAGAGTTGGTATTTGAAGAAGCGGTCACTCCGCCAGTTATTGACTCTAATGCCTCGCCTGCAGAGCTCGTATTAACCTTTGATAATAGTATTTCTGGTTTATCTAAGGATCGCTTACCCATTAATCAAGTCGGTGTAACTGACATGATGACTGAGCAGCAAGATACTCGTCTTAAAGTCACCTTAGGTATGTCCAAAGTGAAACCTTACCAAGGTTCAGTCATGGGCAACTCATATCGACTCACTATTAATGATGAGGTTGCGGGCGCTCAGACTCAGGCAGAAAACCCCTTCGTTAACAGCATTAAAAATATCGATTTTCGTCGTAATGAAAATGGTGGCGGTGAGTTATTAGTCTATTTGAATAACCGCTCGGTTGCCGTTAACGTTGAGCAAGTGGGTGCTAAACTCGAAGTTAAGTTATATAACACTGATATTAATAGTGATCTGCTTTATGTTATGGATGTGAAAGATTTTTCAACACCAGTAAAAAGCTTCGAGACATTTAAAGAAGATTTAACAACGCGCATTTTAGTTGATATTGCAGGGGAATATGAGTTCAGTTACAAGCAAGAGGATAATCTCTTTAGACTCTCGATGAATAAAGTTGAGAGAGTTGCCGCCAAGAAAGATGTTAAAAAATACAATGGCCGTACTTTGTCGCTTAACTTTCAAAATATCCCTGTACGTACTGTTTTGCAGATCATTGCTGACTATAACAATTTTAACTTAGTCACGAGTGATACTGTTGAAGGCAACATCACCTTGAGGTTGGACGATGTGCCCTGGGACCAAGCATTAGATTTGATTCTACAAACCAAAGGCCTAGATAAACGTATCGAAGGCAACATCTTAATGGTGGCACCGAGCGAAGAGTTGGCTATTCGTGAAAGCCAAAATCTCAAAAATAGGCAAGAAGTTAAAGAGTTAGCACCTTTGTATTCTGAGTACTTGCAAATTAACTATGCCAAAGCGATCGACATTGCTGAGCTGCTTAAAAGCGCAGATTCTAGTTTACTCTCGCCACGCGGCTCAGTCGCGGTCGATGAACGTACTAACACAGTACTCGTGAAAGATACGGCAGAAACGATTGAGAACATCCATCGTTTAGTCGAAGTACTCGATATCCCTATTCGTCAAGTACTGATCGAGTCACGTATGGTAACGGTCAAAGATGATGTCTCTGAAGACTTAGGCATACGTTGGGGCGTAACGGATCAGCAGGGCAGTAAGGGAACCTCAGGTACATTAGAAGGTGCTCAGAGTATTGCCAACGGCATCATTCCAACTCCTGACCAACGTTTGAACGTTAATTTGCCTGCGGCAGTGACCAATCCAACAAGTATCGCATTCCACGTTGCTAAGTTGGCAGATGGTACTATTCTTGATTTGGAATTGAGTGCGTTAGAGCAAGAAAATAAGGGTGAAATTATCGCCAGCCCTCGTATTACCACCTCTAACCAAAAGGCGGCTTATATTGAGCAGGGTGTGGAGATCCCTTATGTGCAGTCGACTTCAAGCGGTGCAACCTCGGTCACTTTTAAGAAAGCCGTGTTGTCCTTGCGAGTTACACCACAAATTACACCTGATAACCGCGTTATTTTAGATTTGGAAATCACCCAAGACTCTCAGGGCAAGACGGTTGACACACCAACGGGCCCCGCTGTCGCCATCGATACCCAGCGTATTGGCACTCAAGTGCTAGTTGATAACGGTGAAACCATAGTCCTTGGTGGTATTTATCAGCAAAACTTGATCAGCCGTGTGAGTAAAGTCCCTATTCTCGGTGACATTCCCTTAGTCGGTTTCCTGTTTAGGAACACAACAGACAAAAATGAGCGTCAAGAGCTACTTATTTTCGTAACCCCCAAAATAGTCGGTGAGAAGATCTAAGCACTTGCTATGTATCGACTAAAGCCAGCAGTGATTGCTGGCTTTATTATTACTGAAATACAATTCTTTGCATAAATAGCGCACATGGCTTGCCATAGTAGACCCTAAGCTGAGATAATCCTCGGTCAAGTCTCATAAGAGCAAGGTAACATATAGGTCGGCTTGATGTTGAGTCGATATAGGCATACTTTTCAATAAGATTCAGACGTACAAGAAATGGCTGAAAAACGTAATATTTTTCTGGTAGGCCCTATGGGCGCAGGTAAAAGCACAATTGGTCGCCATCTGGCGCAAATGCTGCATTTAGAATTCCACGATTCGGATCAAGAGATTGAACAACGCACAGGCGCTGATATTGCTTGGGTGTTTGACGTCGAAGGTGAAGAAGGCTTCCGTCGTCGTGAAGCTCAGGTTATTGCTGATTTGTCTGAGAAACAAGGTATCGTCCTTGCCACCGGTGGTGGTTCAGTACAAAGCAAAGATATCCGTAATCATCTGTCTGCTCGTGGCATTGTGGTTTACCTGGAAACCACTATCGACAAACAGGTCGCTCGTACTCAAAGAGACAAGCGACGCCCATTATTGCAAGTGGATGATCCTCGAGAAGTGTTGGAGAATCTTGCAGAGATCCGTAATCCATTGTACGAAGAAATTGCCGATGTGATTGTCAAAACCGATGATCAAAGCGCAAAGATCGTCGCAAATCAGATCATTGAGCAATTAGGTTTTTAGGCAGAATTTATGAAGCAAATTCAGGTTGATTTAGGTGTACGTAGTTATCCCATTTACATTGGCCTGAATTTGATGAGTGATGGCGAGACTTTGTCTCGCTACCTGCTTAAAAAACGTATTCTTATCGTCACCAATGAAACTGTCGCGCCTTTGTATCTTAAACAGATACAAGAGACGATGGCTTCGTTTGGTGAGGTAGAGAGTGTTATCCTTCCTGATGGCGAACAATTCAAAGACTTAGCACATCTAGATACTATTTTTACTGCATTGCTGCAGCAAAACTATGGTCGAGATTCTGTGCTGGTGGCTTTGGGTGGTGGCGTGATTGGTGATATGACGGGCTTTGCCGCGGCATGTTATCAACGTGGGATCGATTTTATTCAAATTCCGACAACTTTATTGTCGCAGGTGGATTCTTCCGTCGGCGGTAAAACGGCTGTTAACCATCCTCTTGGTAAAAACATGATTGGGGCCTTTTATCAGCCACAAATCGTGCTTATCGATACTTTATGTTTACATACGCTTCCAGCGCGCGAGTTTGCGGCGGGAATGGCGGAAGTCATCAAGTATGGCATCATGTGGGATGCTGATTTTTTTCAATGGCTTGAAGATAATGTAACGGCGCTAAAAACCTTAGATGCCGAAGCATTAGTTTATGCTATCTCTCGTTGCTGTGAGATTAAAGCCGATGTGGTTAGCCAAGATGAAACTGAGCAGGGCGTGCGTGCTTTGTTGAATCTGGGTCATACCTTTGGTCACGCGATTGAAGCCGAAATGGGCTACGGTAATTGGCTGCATGGTGAAGCCGTGTCAGCTGGCACAGTCCTTGCTGCTAAAACAGCTAAGGCACTGGGGCTTATCGATGAGTCAATAGTTTGTCGTATCATACAGTTACTACAAGCTTTTGATCTTCCAGTGAGTGCGCCGGAATCTATGGATTTCGACAGTTTCATTCAACATATGCGACGCGATAAAAAAGTTTTAGGCGGTCAGATTCGACTGGTGCTCCCAACGGCAATAGGCCGCGCGGATGTGTTTAGTCAAGTCACAGAATCTACCCTTGAACAGGTTATTCGCTGCGCATAAAAACTGTGTGGTGGGCGAGTGACGTTTCAGGGTTCTGTCTTGCTTCCTTCTCAGGAAGCCCTCATACAAAGAATGCATCATGTTGCCAGTTATAGCGATCAGTTGCTGGTGCTTTCTGGTGTCAGCGGTTCAGGAAAAACGACCTTAGTTACCGGATTAGCGACCGATTTTGACGAGTCAAATGCGGCATTTGTGATTTGTCCTATGCATGCCGATAACGCTGAGATACGCCGCAAAATTCTAGTCCAGCTAATTTCATCCCCTATTTTTGACGACGACATTCCCCTCGCCGATACCCTGTTGCGGCTTGCGAGCACGCAAACTAAACCCCTACATATCATTATCGATGATGCGCATTTATTGCCTAAGGCGCTATGGGCTGAGTGTATTATTCTCAATCAAATTCAGTGTGCGGGTAAGAATATTGCCGTCACGCTCACGGTTCCACCGGCATTCTTAGCGGACCTATTGCCACAATTACCCGAGCAATTGCGGCGGCAAATATTGCCTATCAGTATTGAGCCGTTAACCATGCCAGAGCGTGAAGCTTTGTATCAAACATTGCTGAGATACAGCGATCAAAACCCTTTTACGCCAAGGGAAATCGTACGCAGTCAGCTTGAGAAGCAAACGGGTACGCCGCAAGAAGTGGTCAATCTGTTAGATAAAGCCTTGCATAGCCCGCAAGAGAAAACATCTTCTTGGATGAAATATAAAGCTATGGTGGTGACAGCTGTGAGCATGTTGTTAGCGCTAGGTATTTGGCTTGGTGTTACTCAACCATTTTCTGAAGAGCAAGCCCTAGAGACTGCGACTTTTCCTGCGATAGATTCACCCGCTTTCTTGTCCTATGGGCAAAAAATCTTAGCCCCCTATTTTGCTCTGCGCGCTGAACAATTAAAGTTTGCCACTGTAACCGTGAAAGTTAACGAACTAGATACATCCAAAGCCAAAACAGAACAGGCTGTCGATCCATTAAGTGAATTTCATGGTGAGGCACCACATCCAGAGCCTGATGATGCTGCCTTAGTGAGTGTTGGTGAAGTGAGTAGCAAGTCTTTTGGTGATGATGAGCCAACTGTGGATGCAGAGCCTCAAGCTAAAACGGTAGATGTTCAGTCCCCAGCGCCAGAGGTGGCAAAGGTTGATAAAACAGTTTTGGAACCGCAAAAGCCACTCAAAGGTTATACCGTACAAATAGCGAGTGTTGCTCAGCTAGATACCCTGCGTTCGACATTAAAGAGTCTTGAGAATGTCGAGGGCGTTCGAGTCGCAAAGTATAAACAGCGGTGGGTTGTTCTCGTTGGTCACTACAGCAGTAGCAAATTGGCTTCGAATGCGGCGGCGCAATTGGTTAAGGAGTATCGTTTTGAGCAACCTTGGGTCAGAAAATGGGCCGATTTGAAAGATTATCAAGTAGAAGAAAGTCTCTCAAATCGTGAAATTTCAGAATAAACAGAGTACAATCATGGCCTTTATTTTTGTCGGCATTCATCAAGTTAAATGATAAAAAAACACAGAGCCTTCCTTAAGTGGGCTGGCGGTAAATTTAAATTGGTGGATGATTTAGCCAGTTATTTACCCGCAGGAGACCGTTTGGTCGAGCCGTTTGTGGGTGCAGGATCCGTTTTCTTGAATACGGATTATCCTAGCTACCTGCTCTGTGACATTAATCAGGACTTGATCGAGTTATATCAGATCGTGAAGCATCAACCAGAAGCATACATTGCCGCCGCTAAAGCATTGTTTGTCGATGAGATGAATCAAAAGGAAGCTTACTATCAGGTGCGGACCGACTTTAATAAATGTCGCGACCCTTTCCAGCGTTCTGTGTATTTTCTTTATTTAAATCGCCATGGTTTTAATGGCTTATGCCGTTATAACCGTAAGGGTGGCTTCAATGTGCCCTTTGGCTCCTATAAAAAACCTTATTTCCCCGAAAAGGAAATCTGGGCCTTTTCTGAAAAAGCGCAACGTGCTGAGTTTAAATGCATTGGTTACGAAAAAGCCTTTGAGCAGACACGCAGTGGCGATGTTATCTATTGCGATCCACCTTACGCACCGTTATCTACTACATCCAGTTTCACGACATATGTTGGTGCAGGTTTTAGTTTAGACGATCAAGCACTGCTGGCTCGTCATTCGCGCCATACCGCGTTAGAGCGTGGTATTCCGGTATTGATTAGTAATCACGATATTCCATTAACTCGCGAGTTATATCGCGGCGCGCATTTAGCGAAAATTCAAGTGCAACGCAACATTAGCCAAAATGGCAGTGGTCGTAATAAAGTGGATGAGTTGATGGCGCTATATGATGAAAACTACGATCCAAAAGACGACTAGTTTCAACATAAATAACGTTTAGCTAAGCACTTGTCCTACGAGAAACATCAGACTTGCCACTAGGATGACAGCTAACACAATGCCCATCACTATATAGGGCAATGGGGAACTGGTTTGAAAATCTTTTTTACGATTTTCGCTAGTTTGTACCCCGAAAAAGGCGGCAATGGTACTGTGGAATACTTGCCAAATGCGGCTAAGCATTAATAGGCGAGATGCGACGTAGTGGGCTCGAGATCATCCATAGGTTTATCTTGATGACCATGTAATAGTTCAAGTAGATCGACAAAGTGGAACTGACTCGAACGGTTTTTACCTGTAAGCCACGTTTTCCAGCTTAAGGTTTGTGCTTGATCGGCGCAGCGATTATTAGGGTGGCTACTGGGCAGTGCATTGTTGTAACGAGTGTCATTGCTACAAGCGCAAGATGCAGTTTCGGTATTTTCCGTCAGTTTTTCAACGCCAAAAGCTAGCGTGGCCACTACAACTGCAGTAAATGCCAACATCATAGATGACTTGAATGTCACCGACCTAACATAGTGTGAAAACTGACTAAACCGCTCCATCATAACGCTTCCTTTGGAATGAACCAGCACTGCGCCTCGAGTATAACAAACTCGCTTAGTTTATGAACAAAAAATTATCAATTCCAGCCAAAATGCTCGGAAATATTAGCTTATTTTACCGAATCTAAGCCCCAATTTACTGCTATAGCTGCAGAGTGTGCTGCTTTACTGACATAGGCATAGCGGATCAATTGCCAGAAATGTGGCTTTAGCTATAGAGGCTTAGCTTGGCTCAGGGTAAAATAAGGCACTTTTTATCCAAATAGCAGCGAGTGTTTTATGCGTCCATTCTTGATTGCTCCATCAATTTTATCTGCCGATTTTGCCCGTTTGGGTGACGATGTAAAAGCTGTGTTAGATGCGGGAACCGACGTAGTACATTTTGATGTGATGGATAATCACTATGTTCCTAATTTAACGATTGGCCCTATGGTGTGCCAAGCACTGCGTAACTATGGGATTACCGCTGATATTGATGTGCATTTGATGGTTAAGCCGGTTGACCGTATTGTGCCTGATTTTGCTAAAGCGGGCGCGTCTATTATTACTTTCCACCCTGAAGCCTCTGAGCACGTCGATCGCACACTTCAGCTCATCAAAGAGTGCGGTTGTAAGGCGGGTCTCGTGTTTAATCCTGCGACACCACTGCATTATCTTGACCATGTGATGGATAAGCTGGATGTGATCCTATTGATGTCAGTGAATCCTGGTTTTGGTGGTCAATCCTTTATTCCATCAACCTTAGATAAGCTGCGCCAAGTGCGTGCGCGTATTGATGCCAGTGGTTTTGATATTCGTTTAGAAGTCGATGGCGGCGTTAAGGTCGACAATATCGCCGAAATCGCGGCCGCTGGTGCGGACATGTTTGTTGCGGGCTCGGCTATTTTCGGCAAGCCTGATTATAAGGTCGTTGTTGATGAGATGCGTGCCGAACTTGCTAAAGTTGGGGCATAGCCATGTGGGATAAGATTAAAGCGATTGCGTTTGATCTAGATGGCACGCTGATTGACAGTGTGCCGGACCTAACCGTTGCTACGCAGGAAGCCTTGACTGAGTTAGGTTTGAAGAGCTGCTCTGAGGCGCAAGTGCGTACTTGGGTCGGTAACGGCGCCGAAATGTTAATGCGCCGTGCTATGAGTCATGCTTTGGGTACGGATGTTGAGCAAACAACCCTTGATGCTGCCATGCCGATTTTTATGCATCATTACCAAGAGAATCTTGAAAAGCACAGTGCGCTGTATAGCGACGTGCATCAAGTGCTGCAAACTTTGTTTGATGCAGGCTTTAAGTTAGCGGTTGTCACCAATAAACCCTATCGTTTTACCATGCCATTACTCAATGCTTTTGGGATTAACGACTTTTTCAGCTTAGTGTTAGGTGGCGATACCTTAGCTAAGATGAAGCCCGACCCTTTGCCGCTGCAGCATTTATTGCATGAGTGGCAATTGGAGAAAACTGAGTTATTGATGGTCGGCGATTCTAAAAACGACATTTTAGCGGCGAAAGCGGCTGGGATAGCGTCAATCGGCTTGACCTACGGCTACAACTACGGTGAAGATATTGGGCTCAGTGGCCCAGATGCCGTATGTGAGCAATTTAGTGAGATTCTGAACTGGGTAAAACCTACCAAGTAATGGGGGGTTACCTGTTCTTTAGTCGATTTTTTTTAGTCTTTTTATATATAGATAGTGGAGCAATGACGTAATGACCAAACCCATAGTACTCAGCGGTGCACAGCCGTCCGGCGAATTAACCATAGGTAACTACATGGGTGCATTGCGTCAGTGGGTTGCGATGCAAGATAGCCACGACTGCCTGTATTGTGTAGTTGATTTGCATGCCATTACCGTGCGCCAAGATCCTAAAGCATTGCGTGAAGCGTGTTTAGATACCTTAGCCCTGTATTTGGCCTGTGGCGTAGATCCTAAAAAGAGTACAGTGTTTATCCAGTCACAGGTGCCACAACATACGCAATTGGGTTGGGCATTAAACTGCTATACCCAAATGGGCGAGTTGAGCCGCATGACTCAGTTTAAAGATAAATCACAAAAGCACGCTAACAACATCAACGTGGGTTTATTTGGCTACCCAGTGTTGATGGCGGCGGATATTCTGATTTATCAAGCGAACGAAATCCCTGTTGGGCAAGATCAGAAACAACACCTTGAGTTAACACGTGATATCGCTACTCGTTTTAACAATGCCTATGGTGATACTTTCACCATTCCTGAGCCTTTTATTCCTGAGCTTGGCGCTAAAGTCATGTCACTGCAGGAGCCGCTAAAGAAGATGTCTAAGTCAGACGATAACCGTAATAACGTTATCGGCCTGCTAGAAGATCCGAAATCAGTGCTGAAGAAGCTGAAAAAAGCCATGACAGACAGTGATGAGCCGCCAGTCGTGCGTTTTGATGTGGATAATAAACCGGGTGTTTCTAACCTGCTGAGTCTCATGTCGGGTGTGACAGGGCAAAGCATTGCGAGCCTAGAAGCCGAGTTTGAAGGCAAGATGTATGGCCATTTGAAAGGTGCGGCTGGTGAAGCGGTTGTGAGTATGTTAGAGCCACTGCAAGAGCGTTACCGCGCGATTCGTAGCGATCGCGCTTACTTAGACCAAGTGATGAAAGCTGGTGCACAGAGTGCGCAGGCGCGCGCCGAAGTGACCCTGAAGAAAGTGTATGAGAAGATTGGTTTGTTAGTGTAATCAATCGATCGATAAATTAAGCCGACGTTCGCGTCGGCTTTTTTGTGCCTGTAAATTCATCCTAAGCCTGTGATTTTAGCCAAGATGAGAAAGCGGCAATCGCAGGTTCTGATAAACGGCGTTGCTTACAAAAGAAGGTAAATTCAAATCCGGTATGCACATCGGGCAGATTCAAGGCGACTAAACGCCCCGTGGTGATATCGCCAGCCACCATAAAGTCCGGCGCTAGGGCTAAGCCTTGGCCAGCAATCGCCGCTTCAATCGCCATTACAATATGACTAAATACATGCTGTTGTTCGTTATCGAGTGGTATTTGGTGCGCCGATGACCACTTGTGCCAGTCAAGCCCTAATGGTCCTTCATCAACCACCAGCAGGGCTTGTTGCTGGAAATTACTCAGGCTTATGTCGCGCCATTTAAGGTAAAAACTGGGGCTGCATACAGGAATTAAACGCTCTTTGTGCAGTAACTGTTGCCAATAGCCACGTTGATTTAGCTTACCGGCAATGAAGATATCCGCGGTACTGGTGCTTAGATCTGGATCTTGGGTGATCATCTCGAGGCGTATTTTCACGCTCGGATATTGGCGGCGAAAATCGGCGAGTCTTGGGATTAACCATTTTACTGAAAATGAGCTGTAAACGGCTAGGCACAGCTGCTGATTGGGCGTATCGCGCACTTTCAAATTGAGGTCGCTTAACTCGTTGAATATCCGCTCTAACTCTAGAAATAGTCCGTGCCCCTTAGGCGTTAACTGCAGTTTACGCCCCTGACGGTCGAACAGTTGCTCGCCAAAATACTCTTCTAATACTCGCACTTGGTGCGACACTGCACTTTGGGTGATGCACAGTTCATCGGCGGCCTTAGAAAAATGCTGCTGTCTGGCGGCAGCTTCAAACACTTGTAGAGCGCGTAATGGCGGGAGCTTTCTCATGATTTTCAATATCTAAAGGCTTTAGTATGAATTTAATTCATCTAGCATGAGAAAGCATCATTTCAGCTTAAGTTTTGCGAGGATTATCATGCCGCCATTGAGGTTTATGGATGTTAAAAAATGCAACGCCCAGTAGTTATTGGTTTGATTTTATTGATAGTAGGTAATCTATTCAGTGCCTTCTATGATGTGTCGATCAAGTGGTTACCGGACGATGCGAGTGCCTCTACTTTCCTCCTTGTCAGGCAAATCTCTTCAGTATTTATGTTGTTGCCAGTGTGGCTGTATTCGCAGCGTCCGATGACGACACATATCTCAGTTCACCTTTGGCGTGCCAACATAGGCTCAGTTGGCGCGCTTTTTTTAATTATTGGCTTAATGGCATTACCGCTCGCGACAGTTAGCTCATTGTTTTACTCCGCACCGCTAATGATTATTTTGATGGGGTATTTCTTCCTGAGCGAGAGGATCACCGCTGCTCAGACAATCTGTACTGGCTTAGGTTTTGTCGGCATCTTGATTATCCTGCGACCGAGTGAAATGAACTGGTACGGCATTGCTGTGCTGTTTTCTGCTTTTACCTTTGCAGTGAATCAGTTAGCACTTAAAAAAGTACCCCATGCTGAGCATCCCGTGCTAACGCTAATGCTATATAACTTGCTGGGTATTCCGGCAACGTTAGTGATTGCAGCGTTTCAGGGGATTGAGGGTTTGAGTTGGGAGCTGGTGGGCGTGGCCTTGCTGAGCAACGCATTTTTATTGGTTTATCACTGGTTTTGTGTGTTGGCTTACCGCAAGGCCCAGGCGAGTGATATCGCGATTGCGGAATACACAGGCTTGTTGTTTATTGTCTTTTTAGGCTGGTTGTTGTTCGATGAATGGTTGGATAACTTAAGTTGGCTCGGTGCCGCCTTAATCGTATTGCCTTCGTTGTTTTTACCTTGGCTAGGATCGCTCCTATCAAAATCGGCACCTAAGATAGCAGATACACTCACGGGAAAATAACAGCGAGGGTTAAAGCCTAAGTGGGCGAGTTAGCTCACCACTTAGGCTCAAGTTTTAAATAGGTAAACTGCAAAATTACTTAGCATACTCAAATACTTTCACCACTTTACGCACGCCAGCAGTATTACGGGCGATATCAACAGCTAAGTCTGCTTGTGAGCGATGAATAACCCCCAGCAGGAAGACTTCACCATTTTCAGTGATGACTTTAATGCGAGTCACATCCAAATCTTTTTCGTTCAGCATGCGGCCCTTCACTTTGGTTGTAACCCAAGTGTCATTGCTGCGGGTGGTGAAAGAGGTTGGATTGCCAATGCGGATTTGATTATGTATTTTGCCGCCGAGCTTAAGATCTTGTACGACCTTGATGGCTTTATCCCTTAACGTAGAGTTAGGGGCTTGGCCTATCATAAGTACATTGCCATTGACGGATACACCTGTGATATTCGTTTGTTTTTTAAGATCTTCTTGCTCTAGCAGTGCGCTGGTGATCTTAAAATCAGTATTGGTATCATCAAGCTGAGTCTTAACAGTACGTTCGTCGTTGGCCATCATAGCGCCACTGACTGCGCCCACCATAACGGCACCGGCGCAGCCTTGAAGCAGCAAGCAAACCATTAACAGCGGGGCAGCGTGTCTCATTGCTGCTCGTCCTGTGGGAAGAGGGTGCGGTCAATATTGTCACACAGGCAATGGATCACCAGTAAGTGCACTTCTTGGATACGTGCAGTGACATTTGAAGGTACGCGGATTTCCACATCGTTCACGCTCAGTAGGCCAGCCATAGCGCCGCCATCTTTACCTGTTAACGCTACGATAGTCATGTCGCGGCTTAATGCGGCTTCAATGGCTTTAATCACGTTACCTGAGTTACCACTGGTCGAGATCGCTAGCAGAATGTCGCCCGGTTGACCTAAGGCAAAAATCTGTTTTGAGAAAATCTCATCATAGCTATAGTCGTTTGCGATAGCTGTGATGGTTGAAGTATCGGTAGACAGAGCGATGGCCGGTAATGGTGGACGCTCAATCTCGTAGCGGTTTAGCAGTTCTGCTGAGAAATGTTGCGCATCACCAGCACTGCCGCCGTTACCGCAAGCAAGGATTTTATTGCCACCCAAAAGACAGTGCACCATCATCTCGGCCGCTTTGGCGATGGATTCTGGCAGTGCTTCGGCTGCATCGATTTTTGTCTGGATAGATTCAGTAAAGCTGTCTTTAATGCGTTCTAACATGGATAAATCCTTTCAGGATAAAGTGTTGCTATCATGCCATATTTCCACAAGCGTGTTGAGGCACAGACGTTAAAATAATTTGTGTAGTTACTCTTTCACTATTGGCGCTTAAAAGGCATCGACCAGCCAATGAATTTGATCGGCTTCCATGGCGATGACATCGAAACGACAGGGCACATCGAGTCTATTGAGTTGTAAATAGTGGCTAGCCGCTTTGCGAATTCGCGAAATCTGCGCGCTGCTTAGGGCCTGTAATGCGCCGCCATATTGATTTGCCGAACGATACTTCACTTCGACAAATACCCAATGGTTTTTATGGCGCATGATTAAATCAATTTCCCCAAACGGATAGCGGACATTACGTTCGACAAAAGTTAAGCCTTGTTGTTCAAGGTAACGTTGGGCGTGCGATTCTGCCTGCTGTCCGAGAGTCATAACTGGCGGAAGCTACCTCTTTCATAACGTCCCCAGCTTAACTGGCGGTTGACTATGCCATCTGGACTGACAGATAAAGCACCACTGCGGCCATTGAATTGATAGCCTGTGAATGAGCGCATTTGCGCCAAACGGCCGATCAAATCCATTGCATCATAACCCATAACAAACAAACGTTTCTGACTGTTATTCCAGCCCGAAAATAGTGTGTTGACCATCAGATTTTCTTCGCCGTTTTGCATTAGCCAAGGTGCGTCGCTTAGGGTCAGGTTATTTAAATCCTGCGCCGTTTGTGTGCTTTCATTTTCAACTCGGCTGCGGCTTGAGGTATATAAAGGCACAGGTTGTGTGAAAACGCTAAAATTTACGTCGATAAAGGCCTTGAGCAGGGTGAGATCCTGTGGCGTTGAAATCATATAAATGGCATCAATATCTTGGCGCGAGCGGAAGTCGGCTTGTACTGAATTGCCTAACAGCTCTTTAATACGGGCGATCCGCTCTTGGCTATCGCGTACGCCAAGGGCATCTTGTACTGTGGTGCGCATTTTATCACCGCCATCGAAGTAGTGAACTTCGACAGGGTTATCGCTCTTTTTTTTCCATGCTTGAATAAAGCTTTCGGCCATGCGTTTGCCAAGGGCATCGTTACTGGCGAGCAGTAACGGCATAGTTACACCATCTTGATATAAATGCTCCGCCGCATCGGCCGCCTCTTGTGCGGGAGATAATGCAAAGTAGAACTTATTCGGATCGGGGGTGAACTTATCTACTTGATTTAAAAATAGTTGTGGCACAGGCGTAGCAGGTGCTGTATTGGTCGTTTTATCTGGGTTAGCAGTATTAGTCACCGCATTAGTGGCGGCAGTGTTTGCCGCATTGATCACTTGCAGTTGTTCAATTTCAGTTGGCAGTAATGGGCCAATAATAAATTCGGCTCCCGCAGTTAGCGCCTGTTGGTAAGCGCTGGCAGCATCGTTTGCCGTGTCATAAAAGTTGACTGCGACTTGGTCATTTTGCTTGGCCATGTAACTGGCTAATATGCCTTGGCGAATTGCATTGGCAGCGTTAGCTCTTGGCCCCGTCAGCGGCAACAGCACCGCAATGTTTTTTGGCGTAAATGGCTTAGCGTTTAAGGCTCTGTCAAGATCGGCGGGCAGCTTAGCCGCTGCAGGATGATAAGGATTTTGTTTCTGCCATTCGCCTAAGTAGCGTACTAACTGTGTCGGATCGACAGCATAATGCTTCGCGATATAAGCCAATTGCAACCAACCCGTAAACACAGGAGTCTTAGCATCTTGGGTAAAGGCTTTTAAGGTTTGTTCGTGCATTGGCTGCAGCACTTGCCAAATCGCGTTATTCACCTCGTTGGCTTGGGCGGGGGGCAAGTAAGTCGTCAGTAAACTCAGTTCACGCACTTGCTCAATAGGCTGTTTATTCAATTGATATAAATGCGCCTTGAATTGGTGATAAGCCGTCATCTGCCAGCTTGGCAAACTCCAATTGCTTGGATAATTCAGAACTTTAAGTGCATCACTATAGGTGGACGTGTGTTCAAGCACGCGTGCGGTCAAGTATTTATGTTCGGCCAGAAATGTTGGGTTCTGATTCAAGCTTGGCTGTATCGATTTTAGTAGCTTCTGCGCCGCTGCGTAGTCGTTGGCATTGATGTAGGCATGGGCTGCGAGCAGCAGATTAGTATCGCGCTGCTGCGGATCTTTGCTATTGGCGGCTTGTGCCAAATACACATTGGCCGACAAAGGTGCGGATGCTAAAGAGGTGGCCACTGTGGGTGCAGTTCCGGTCGAGGTGGGCGTTGAAGTGCCACAACCCGCCAAGATTACCGATAAAATGGCCACGGAAACGAACTTAGTTGTATTCAGGCTTTTTAACACTGGGCTTCACTCTGGTAAGATGCAGCCTCTAGTTTAACCTTCTCTCGCGCTTGACGAAAGTCTTGGCACTGTCATTACAGAGGTATATATGGACCAAAGCGTCGCACTCTACATAGTTCCTACTCCCATAGGTAATTTGGGCGATATGAGCTCACGGGCAATAGAGGTGCTGAATCAGGTTTCATTGATCGCCTGTGAAGATACTCGCCACAGCGGTAAGTTATTGAGCCACTTTGGTATTACTACAAAAACTACGGCGCTGCATGATCATAACGAGCGTGCTCGTGCCCAGTGGATTGTCGATCAGCTTGCAGCTGGGTTGTCAATTGCATTAATTTCAGATGCGGGTACCCCGCTGATTTCCGATCCGGGTTATCACTTGGTCTCCCATGTGCGCCAATCTGGGTTTAATGTGATCCCTTTGCCCGGCCCTTGCGCGGCAATTACTGCCCTGAGCGCCTCGGGTTTGCCATCGGACCGTTTTTCTTTCGAAGGTTTTCTGCCCTCTAAAGAAAAAGCCCGCGCTGATAAGTTATTGGCATTGAAAGAAGATCCGCGCACGCTGATATTTTATGAATCACCCCACCGCATTGAGCACAGTCTAACGACTATGGTTGAAGTGCTTGGTGGCGAACGCCACGTCGTCATGGCGCGTGAAGTGACCAAAACCTTCGAAACTTTTTTATCTGGTCCTGTCTCAGAGGTGCTTGCCACCGTAAGTACTGACCCGAATCAGCAGAAGGGTGAAATCGTGCTTATGGTGCATGGCTACCATTTGAGTGATGACGAAGCGATTCCCACCGTCGCTATTAATACGCTCAAACTCTTATGTGAAGACTTACCATTGAAGAAAGCCGCAGCAATTGCCGCGCAAATTCATGGACTTAAAAAGAATGCTCTGTATAAATACGGCCTAGAGTCTGATTTATAAGCGCTAAAACGGTTACGAGCGGATTATCTGTGGTGCATCAGGGTGGCTTAGGCTATAATCCGCGCCGAGTTGGCCAGACAGTCGCCGCGTTCGCAAGAACGGGGAGGAAAGTCCGGGCTCCAAAGAGCGGGGTGCCAGGTAACGCCTGGGCGGTGCGAACCGACGACAAGTGCAACAGAGAGTAGACCGCCTACCTGATTTATCAGGTCGGTAAGGGTGAAAGGGTGCGGTAAGAGCGCACCGTGCGGCTAGCAATAGTTCGTAGCAAGGTAAACTCCACCCGGAGCAAGACCAAATAGGGTTCCGTATGGCGTGGCTCGCGTTGGAACCGGGTAGGTCGCTTGAGCCTGTGAGCGATTGCAGGCCTAGATGAATGACTGTCCAAGACAGGACCCGGCTTATCGGCCAACTCACCTCATTCAACAAAAAGCCCGTTTGTCGTAATGACAAACGGGCTTTTTGTTTTTTAATTTATACAGTAATGATAAATTTTATTTGATTAACTCATTAAAAAATCAGAGTTATCTCGTTCTCCCGTCCCTTCAGTCTATCGCTTATTTAGCTTTCAGTTTAGCCGCCATTATAGCTATTTTTAGTCCTTCTTCGTCGCAGGTAAAAATTACTCAATGCAGGTAACATCTACCGTTAACTGAGAGAGTTAATAGAAATAAAGTAGTTATAACCTTTTGTTTTTATGCATTTATATTGTTTGGTATAGCCATTGCATTGGTTTGTACGCAAAGTGCAGCATCTTGTTGCATTGCACAGTGTTCACCAAGGAGGCTTTCTATGGCCAGTTCAAAAAGCGTAGCAGAACAAACTAACAGTAAAGATAGCGGTGCTTTAAATTCACCCACAACAGCGAAAGCAACTGAAGTGACGCACCATGCTGTTGATGTAGTAGCAGAGAAAGCCGCAGTTGCAGAAGACACTTTGCGTAAAACGGCAGCTAGCTCACAGGAAACTCTGGCGCTCAAGCAGGAGGAAATCAAATTACAACTGCAAAGTTCTTATAGCAAAACCCGTGAGTTGGCAGCGCAAAATCCATTGGCTACTGCTGGGATTGCCTTTGCCGCTGGCGTGGTATTAACGGCTTTATTGCGCCGTCGCTAAGGTGGATTTATGCAAAACCGTGCAAGGTCAGAGGCGCCAGAACAAAGGCCCGTCCAGCATAGTGCGCAAACCGCCAAAACTGGGCAGACAGCATCAGCTGCTGCCCAGCATAAAGTAATTGATCAGGCAATGGAGCAACTGGCTGAAATAGCTGTTCTTAGCAGTTCAGTGAAGCAAGCCTATCTCGAGCAGTTGAAGTTGGCCGGGAAAATAGCAACGGCAGAATGGCAGTTAACAGGGCGTAGCCTGATTATCGCTGCGGCTTTAGTCGTCTGTTTTGGTACTGGCATTACGTTATTCTGGGGCAGTATTTTATTGCTGTTGGGCTATATGCTGTTTCAATTGAGCGGTTCGTTATTGGCCTCGGTGATCGCTTTGGTGGTGCTACAGTTTGTTTTATTGCTTTGGTGTTGGCGTAGCCTTGGCTATGTGCTGTCACAAACTGGCTTTTCGAAGACTTGGCAGCAATTACAGCTTTTGCTCTCGACTCGAGAGTCGGAACATCAAAAATAGGAGGCGCGACTATGCTAATTCAACAGTTACTTAAAAAACAGCAGTTGAAGCTGACTGTGCTGACGGAACAAGGCCAGTTGCAGCATGATTTGTTACTGATGAGGAAACTACAATTAGCGCAAAGCAGTCGTGATTTTATAGGGTCGACACCAGGTTTAATCGTCAGTTTTAGCCTTGGCTGCCTGTTTCAAATGCGCCACAACAGCACTGTTAAACTACTGCGTAGCACTTTTGGCTTGCGTTGGATTACCAAACTCATCGCTTGAGAATGATGTAAATGCCGTGATTTCTACCTTAATGATTTCCATTGGTATGGGTTTCGCTGCTATTAGTTGTCGTCAATGCTGCTACAATCATGCCTCGAGTCAGTAAGTGTAAGTATTTTGCTTGTTGTATAGGACAAGGTGTGGGACTGGCGATAAGTTGTTGAATTTGGCTTAAATAAAGAGCTGCTATGCTATGGGCTAATGTGTAGCTTGGAATAATAAATTCGTCAGTGTTGAAGGTGTTGATCAATTTATTTTCAATATGTTGCACAAGTTTAGTTTGTAATTGTTTAGTTGCTGCATCGAGGTCGCTACCTAGTCTAAATGACATGGAACGGCGAAACATGCTGTTTCGGCTAAAAGTAATAAGCAGTTTTTCCAATGAGGGTGGTGTGTTGGTTGAAAGCCAGTCTTCGGTTGACCGTAGATCTTCAAAGATATTTTCAAAAATATTTTGATGTAGTGCAATAAGAATATCCAGCTTGCGTTTGAAGTAGCGATAAAACGTCGTGCGCCCGACATCGGCTTTGTGCGCAATATCTGCCACTGCAATATCACGATAATCTTGTTGTTTAAGCATTTCCTTGAAAACGTGGAGAACCTTGAGCATCGCTCGTGGGCTTTGTTCTATGCGCATGTGGGGCTTGGTGTGCATACTGGATTTTGCTCCAAATTCAATTCAGGCGTTTGATTATACATTAGCCTCAATGGCTCTTGTGTTGTGATTTTTGCTTAAGTGGAACAGATAGGTTCAGGTGTACCATTTGAAACATTCGGGCGAGTTTGTGCCTGATGGTTGGGAATAATGGGCTTTATAGTGACGGTCATAGGGTTAACTGCAATGACAGTGTTACCTGAAATATGAAATTGTCACTACCGATGGAGAATCTGTGATGAGTGAAAATATTGAAGCTGCTCAAAGTGATAAAACAAATTATCCAATCAAACACAAATTAAGAGTAGGTATTTTTCTTTATCCCGGCATGACGATGCTCGATGCCTATGGGCCACTACAGTTTTTAGCCTTTGTGCCATCTTTTGAAACTTTCACTTTTGCGAAAACCAGCATGCTATTACCCTGTGATGCGGGCGTTAACTTACAACCTAATTACGATTTCGATAATTGTCCGCCGATAGATATCCTTTTAGTGCCTGGGAGCGCAAATCCTTTGGCGCAAATACAGGATGAGAAAGTCATTTCTTTCTTAAAACGCAAGGGGGAGCAAGCGCAATACATTACATCTGTATGCACTGGTGCCTTGATTCTTGCAGCAACAGGTTTACTTAATGGTTATCGCACGACCACTCACTGGGCTTATGCTTCAGTATTGGCACAATATCCTCAAATTACTTTTGAAAATAAACGTATTGTGATTGACCGTAATCGGATCAGTGGCGGCGGTATTACTGCAGGGCTCGATTTTGCTTTGGCACTCATTGCCAATATAGAGGGTGAACAACAGGCTAAAACACTGCAGTTATTGTTTGAATATGATCCTAAACCTCCCTTTAATTGCGGTTCTCCCATATTGGCAGACGCTTCTCTGGTACAGAGGGTTGAACAGGAGGTCAGGCAGATAGCGTCAGGATTATTTTAGGCCACAAGGCGCCAAAGATTGTCTTAAAAAGTACATAGTTCATACGATTATTATGTACCTTAGTTTAAAAACTGCTTTTCACTAGGAATCGCCATTCCCAGCTGTTTACTGACTCGCCGCCCGTATAAGGGAGTGAAAAATCAATATGGGCTACGTTGCCATAGCTGGATCGAGAGGAATAAATCCGCGCGCCTATGCCTATGCTACCCAGTGGACCGCTGACTTCGTTATTCTCGGCGAGTTGGCCGCCGGAAGCTTGACCCAGATCGGCAAAGACTGCCCAGCCTAATTCAGCCAGTTGGTATAAGTTGATATTGGGGTAGTTGCGTATCTCGGCGGTCAGTAACCACTGATTATCCCCTTGTTGGTATTCGTTTGGATAACCGCGCACGCCAGTTTCATCCCCTAATCCTTTTGTTAGATCCAGATAAGTGTTCTGTGAAAGGCTAGCCCAAGCTTTGCCATAAGCCGTCCACTTAGGATGAATTTGATAGAAGTATTCGGCTTGAACATCGACCTTATAAGTATCTTTTTGAGTGGTGCCGATAGTGCTTGTTCCCCCCATTTCTAACAGCCACAGTTGATCGTTAAACTTATACCCGCCAGTGCTTTGCCAGTTAACGTGGTAGCCTAAGGGATTATTATCACCTATATCATTGGTTTCTATGCCGAATTGCACATAGTGATGCCAACCTAAGTTAAAGTCTTCATTATTGGTGATCAGGTGAACATTATTCAGTACGTGGAAATCATCTTCGATAAACTCGTACGCGACCCAAGGGTACATAAAGTCCCTGTCTTGAGGGAGCATGGACGTAGGATAGCGCTCAGAATGGGCAAACTCGTGCTTGTCTTGGGTGACACCAGTAATAAAGCGAGAAAGGTGCTGACTGTTTTTATTAATTAACCAGCCATATTGCAGATTGAGATAGTCGACTGTGTGTGTGAACTCATTCACCTCTTGCCCATTTTGTCTGAGGGTATCTGTACGGTTATCGTCTAAAAACTCCGCCGAATACATGGTACTCGTATTGAGGGAATAGAAGGGCTTACTCACATAAACGTGTTTAGCTTGGCCGTCGCTATTGTCGTAGAACTCAGCGGCAACTGTGCCGTGTTCAATAATGCTGAGCGGCGCTTCGAAAGCAAATTTATAGCCATTCCGGGATTCATTGGATTGATATTTAAGTCGAGTGCGGATCCCCGTTCCAAGCAAGTTGTCTTCTTTGAGCCCGAAGGAGTAACGGGTGTCGCCACCTGAACTACTCAAACTCGCTGTCGGTAATAATGACCAATTATCCCAGGTCTCCACCACCACGGACTCAACGGATGGATCGACATCGGCTTGGGGATCTTTTTCTGCGATATAAATTTTCGCATCGCGAATGTAAGGCATTGCCCGCAAAAGTCGTTGGGATTCGTCGAGATCTTTTTGTGTGACAGTATCATTTTCGCTGAAGGTTAGATTATCGAGAACCACATATTCTTTGGTATTGATATGCAGGGCGTTAGCCCAGCGGTGAATGAAAAAAGCATCGGGATCTGACTCATCAAAAATGGGGTTATTGACCACCACAATCTTGCTGACTTTTTGTTTGGTTTGATCTTGGTTTGCGGGATCGGCGAGCTTAGCCTCTTCTGCTTGGGCAATCCTGATTAGGTTGCCAACACAACAAGATAGGATGCATGCATACTGAAAAAATTTCTGCATAAAAGGCCACTCCCATGAAATCGACGACTGCAGCGAAAACAATTTCACGTTGCAATTCACAATTTAATAACACATGGAAAACGAGTGTTAGTCAAGGAAACATTTTAATAAGTTTCTTATTTTACTTAAGGTTAGCTTAAGATTATCTTGAGGTAGCGGCTGGGCGCGGGCTCCAGCCGGATTAGCGATTGTTACAGTGTACGCCTAGGTGGGACAGCGACGTTAGCAAAGATGAGCCCCGCAATCAGCGACATAAAAATCAAAAAGATTTGCGAGCCTATGTGCGACTGATTGAGCATGGTCTCTCCTGAGATCAGTGCATTGAGTCCGATATAGGTTTTACTGCCGGGGACTAAGATCACTATTCCCTGCAACAGGGCGATGGAGGCTGGCGCCTTCATCCAGCGGGCGAAGAGGTTAGAATAAATTCCTACTGCTAAGGCACCAAAGAAGATCCCCACCGAATCACCAAAATAATGTCCGCCGAGCATGGCTGAGAAAAACGCCACTATCCCAGCCAATACGCCCCAAGGCGAATCTTGCATCCTTGCTTTGAAAATAAAAACCAGCGCCATAGATAGAATCGGAACCGCCGACCAAATTGCCCAGCGAGGTAAACCCTCAGGTTCTATGTGAATCGCTTCGCCGAACATAGCTTTACCGATTGCCATGCCGAGCACTGCGCCAAAGTACAGCTTAAATAATTGCATGCTCGCATCCATGATGCGCGCCGTGCCAGAAATTAAATCCCGTGCGGCGAGTTCGGCTAAACCTAAGGTTAAGGCTAAGCCGGGAATAAAAATAATAATGGAGGAGAGGATCACTACTGGGATATTAATATTTGGATCGATACGCGCTATGCCACAGGCTGCGATGGCGCAAAGGATAGTGGCGAAGGGTTCGAGCACTTCGGCCATGCGGGCCGAGCGTTCGGCACGGTATACCAAGCCATAGACGAATAAGCCTAATAATCCTGACCAAAATACATCGTTCCAACCCGTGCCCATCAGCATAGCGAAAGCGGCGGCAGAAGTTCCAAAAGAAAAGCAAGTTAATACAGGGCCATAGGGATTGGGTTTATTGGCAATTTCTTCTAAGCGATCTAAGGCCTCGGCCAAAGTGCGTTTACCTGAGGTTAACTCATCGACCAATTCATCGGTGCGGGCGAGTGAACCTAAATCGAGTTCACCGGGCTTAACGCGAGCGGCATGGTTATATTCTTGATCGGTATCATGTTGCAAAACGAAGGTCATCGACGTCGGAGAAATAAGGAAATAGCCTTCGATACCTAAGGTGCGAGCAACGGTTTGTAAGTGGGTTTCTAGACGATAAGCGGGTGTGCCAAACTTATGCAAGGCTTTGCCTAGCTTTATGATAAATCTGCGTTTTTCGATAAACTCGTCGTTATCCAATCGGGGTATTCACTGTATAAAAAGTTGTAGGGAATGACGCGCGCATATTAACCTATCTTGTCTATAAAAGGTTAATGGCTTTTAACCTTAATACAAATAAATTGCTGATTTTTTGCAGCTCGGGCTATAGTCAGCTTTTTGATAAGGGGAAATAGGCATGTCTTTGATGGTAACGGGTCTTTACGCTAGCCTCACAGGGCTATTAATTGTCGCTTTGGCTTATCGAGTAGTGAAATTAAGGCGAGGTCAGAAAATCGGCCTAGGCGATGGTGGTAACAGCACCTTAGCTTTGGCTAATCGAGTGCATGTTAACCTGATCGAAAATGCGCCTATCGTATTGATTTTAATGCTGGTGGCCGAAGCGGGTGGCTTGCCTGCATTTTATTTACACTGTTTTGGGACCGTGTGGATAGTGGCGCGCTTACTCCATGCTATTGGCTTAACTCAAGGCCAAGGTGGTTACCATTTTGGTCGTTTTTGGGGCGTATTGCTCACTTGGCTAGTGATTATCAGTTTGGCGTTGGTGAATTTGTTGCATTTTGCTCAAGGTTTAGGAAAGGGTCTCTAGGCTCGCAGGTTTGGGCGGTCAATTCCGCCCTAAGCCATATCCATAGCGGATTTAGGGGTATTACGCTTCTGGCTCAAATACCCCTGAAAATGCCTCGATTGGTGTTTTTTTAATCGCATTTATCCTCCATTCCCTGCTATACTCCGCGTCCCTAAATTGGCGTAACTTATTTTCGTGGCGCCTTTATTCGACATTACGTTTTCGGGTCACAATCCATGCAAGTTGAATCCACACTCTTTAGTCATCCCAAGTATTGGGCCACGGGCGACAGCACTGCGCCTTTCTTACCTATGTCTCGCAAGGAGATGGATAAGCTTGGTTGGGATAGCTGTGACATCATCATAGTCACAGGCGACGCTTATGTGGATCACCCAAGCTTTGGCATGGCGGTGATCGGCCGTATGTTAGAGGCTCAGGGTTACCGAGTTGGGATTATTTCCCAGCCAGATTGGTCGAGCAAAGACGCCTTTATGCAATTGGGCCGCCCGAATCTGTTTTTTGGCGTCACCGCCGGTAACATGGATTCGATGATCAACCGTTACACTGCCGACCGTCGTTTACGCTCCGACGATGCTTATACTGCGGGGGATATTGGTGGTAAGCGCCCAGATCGCGCCGTGACTGTGTACACCCAGCGTTGTAAAGAAGCCTTTAAAGATGTGCCTGTGATTATTGGTGGTATCGAAGCCAGTTTACGCCGCATCGCCCATTACGATTATTGGTCGGACAAAGTGCGTCGCAGTGTGATTTTCGATGCCAAGGCCGACATTTTGATGTACGGCAACGCCGAGCGTCCTTTAGTTGAAGTGGCACGCCGCTTAGCAGCCGGTGAACCGATAAGCTCGTTGCACGATGTGCGTGGCACAGCTGTTATCCGTAAAGAGCCACTGCCCGAATGGCGCGGTATGGACTCGCGCAAGATTGACCAACTGCACAAGATAGAGCCGCTGCCGAATCCTTACGGCGCCGATGATGTGGGTTGTGCTAACTTGTCTGGCCCGTCGGATGTGAAAATTTTCGATAACGAAGCCCCTAAGCCTATTAGCGTTCAACCGCCTAAACCTAAGCCATGGGATAAAACCTATGTGCTGCTGCCAGCGTTTGAAAAAGTCTCTGAAGACAAATATTTATATGCCCATGCTTCACGGATTTTGCACCAAGAGCAAAACCCAGGTTGTGCCCGTGCGTTATTTCAACCCCATGGCGACCGCGCCGTTTGGGTGAATCCGCCCGCATGGCCGCTCAATACCGATGAGATGGATGCCGTATTCGATTTACCTTACCAGCGTATTCCTCATCCGATTTACGGCAAGGAAAAAATCCCTGCCTATGACATGATCAAGACGTCAATCAACATCATGCGTGGTTGCTTTGGTGGCTGTTCTTTCTGCTCGATTACCGAGCATGAGGGCAGAATCATTCAGAGTCGTTCACAAGAGTCGATTGTTAAAGAAATCAAAGATATTCAGGAAAAAGTGCCAGGCTTTACTGGGGTGATTTCCGATTTAGGCGGCCCAACCGCCAACATGTATCGTTTAGGTTGTACCAGCGAGAAGGCTGAAAAAACCTGTCGTCGTTTATCCTGTGTGTTCCCATCGATTTGCGGCCACTTAGGCACAGATCATAAACACACTATCGACCTGTACCGCGCGGCGCGTGCTGTACCTGGTATCAAGAAAGTATTGATCGCCTCTGGCGTGCGTTACGACTTGGCAATCGAAGATCCTGCTTACGTTAAAGAGTTAGTGCAGCACCATGTGGGCGGCTACTTAAAAATCGCCCCTGAGCATACCGAAGAAGGTCCGCTCAGTAAGATGATGAAGCCTGGCATGGGCGCCTACGATAAGTTTAAAGAATTGTTCGATAAGTTTTCTAAGGAAGCGGGCAAAGAGCAGTTCCTGATCCCTTACTTTATTTCGGCGCATCCAGGTACGACCGACGAAGACATGGTGAACTTAGCGTTGTGGTTGAAGGAACGTAAGTTTAAGCTCGATCAAGTACAGAATTTTTATCCGTCACCGATGGCGAATGCGACCACGATTTATCATACCGAGTTAAACTCGCTGAAAAACGTTAAGCACACCAGCGAAGTGGTATCGGTGCCGAAGAAAGGGCGCCAACGTCGCTTGCACAAAGCATTGCTCCGTTATCACGATCCTGCGGGTTGGCCATTAATCCGTGAAGGCTTAACCGCCATGGGGCGTGAAGACTTGATCGGTAATAGTCCGCATCAGTTAGTGCCGCCAGAAGGTCGAAATGAGCGCGGACCTAAGTGGATGAAAGATGCCAACCAAGGCCAAAAAGCCTTTACGCGCTTCTCGAGTAATCAATTTGATGACCGCAAGGGCGATGGCAAATCTAAAGGTGCGGCGAAAGGCGGCGCACAAACTCAGGCTGGTGCTGAGTCAAAACCTGCCAGCAAAGGTGGAAAACCCGCTGCGAATGGCGCTAAGCCAACGGGATCTAAACCAACTGGCTCTAAACCTAGTGGAGTCCATTCGAGCCGTCCGGGAGCAAAAGCGCCCTTCGGCCAGTCTGGTTTTAAGGCCGGCGGCGCTCAAGCGAACAGCAGTGCTCAAGGCGGAAGCCCATCAAAAACGGGTGGTAAACCTGCAGGAAAGCCCTCTCAGGGGCGCCAACAGGCTAAGTAACACTTTTCACCATCACAAATAATGTTCAAAGGCCGCTCCAGATATGAGTTTGGAGTGGCCTAGCTAGCATGGTCATTCCGCTAAAATAGTCCTCAACTGGTATCGCTGGGCGAACTATTATAAGATCCCTGTCTGATGTTTATGTCTACTATTTGTTTATATTCGATATTTTAGCTATACATCTCACCCATATCCGCGGTTCGTTAACTAACATTAGATATTATGAATAAAAAGCGTAGACCCAGTCTTCAAGACGTTGCCGATCAAGTTGGGGTCACCAAAATGACGGTGAGTCGCTATTTAAAAAATCCAACAAGGGTGGCACAAAGCACTCAAGAGAAGATTGCTGTCGCACTAGAAACCTTAGGTTATATTCCTAATCGCGCGCCGGAAATTTTAGCGCAAGCAACCAGTCGCGCCATTGGCGTGTTAGTGCCTTCGTTAACCAACCAAGTATTTGCTGAAGTGCTGCGCGGTATCGAGAATGTGACCGGCAAACGCGGTTATCAAACCATGCTGGCTCACTACGGGTATCAGGCTGAATTAGAAGAAGAGCGGGTTGCATCACTGCTCTCTTACAATATCGATGGCTTACTCTTGTCCGAAAGTTACCACACGCCGCGTACCGTGCGAATGATTGAAACGGCGGGCATTCCGGTCATCGAAATGATGGATAGCGTGTCGCCTTCGATTCAACAGTGTGTGGGTTTCGATAACACTGCGGCCGCATGCGAAATGGTTAAGGCCATGATTGCACAAGGCTATCGCCACATTGCCTACCTAGGCGCGCGCATGGATATTCGTACTCAGCTTAAGATGCGAGGCTACGAGTTAGCGATGCAGCAAGCTCAGCTTACACCTTTGGCGATGACCACAAATGAGGCCTCGTCGTTTTCCTTGGGGGCGTCGTTATTGCAACAAACATTAGCGAAATATCCCTATGTGGATAGTTTTTTCTGCACCAACGATGATTTAGCGGCGGGGGTGATATTTGAGTGTCAAAGACAAGGCATCAAGATCCCTGAACAAATTGGCGTTGCAGGGTTTCATGGCCATGATATTGGCCAATCTATGACGCCAAAATTGGCGAGCATTATTACGCCGAGAAAGGAGATTGGTCGAATTGCTGCCACTGAGCTATTAGACAGGTTAAATGGCAAAGAGATAGCAGATTCGGTTATCGATCTGGGCTATCGTATTGATTTAGGGGAAACACTGTAGACTTCCCCTCGTTCTTTCGCTTAACGACTTATGTTTGTCATCACAGGTTATCGTTAGAGAAACGCAGAGATGATGACTGCGACTATGCCGCCCGTCGTACCAATAATGGTCTCCATTACAGTCCAAGTTTGCAGTGTTTGTTTTTCTGATAATCCAAGAAAACGGTTAGCGAGCCAGAAGCCTGAGTCATTGACGTGTGAGAGCACAATCGAACCACCGCCAATGGCAATCGTAATTGCCGCCAATTGAGCACCATCTAAGTTTAGTGGTTCAAGTATTGGGATGATAAGGCCGCAAGCCGTTAACATGGCCACGGTTGCCGACCCTTGGATCACGCGTACCGACGCCGATAAAATAAATGCCAGTATTACAATCGGTAATCCCGAACCTGCCAACATATTGCCTAATGCATCGCCAACCCCCGAATCAATCAGCACTTGCTTAAACACGCCGCCAGCACCGGTGACGAGAATAATGATCCCAGCAGGTTGGAGCGCACTGCTACAGATTTCCATGATGCGCTCATTGGGAATATTGCGTCTCACGCCCAGCACATAGAATGCGATTAAACAGGCTAGCAAAATGGCGGTGAAGGGATGACCTATCAAGGCGAGCCAATTATGCAGATCGGATTTTTCATCAATAAAGCGTGACACAACTGTCTTTAAACCGATAAGCAGCAGTGGGAACACCACAATACTGATTGATAGCGCGAATGAGGGGATCGGTCCGCCTTCTCGTTCACCTTTTTCCTGCTGCTCGTGGGCAGGCAGCTCAACATGGACTTTTTGGGAGATGAGGCTGGCAAAGAGTGGGCCGCCTAGAATCATCGCCGGAATCGATGCCAATAAACCGAAGACTATCATGTAACCAAAGTCGGCATTGAGCTGGGAAGCGACCAAAATAGGCCCTGGTGCAGGGATGAGAAATGCCTGACAAGTGGCAATACCCGCGAGCAGTGAAATACCAATTTTAACGACGCTGCCGCCCCCTTTACGAACCACGGCAAAGGCGATGCCAATCAGCAGTACCACAGCAACATCGAAGAAGAGGGGGAGCGCACAGATAAAGCCTGTAAAGGTCATGGCCCAGTGAGCTTTGTCGTTACCAAATTTATTCAGCAGTGTATGGGCTATCTGATCTAGCGCGCCAGTCTCTTCCATTACCCGGCCAAACATGGCTCCCAAAGCGACCACCACCGCAACAAAGCCCAGTGTTCCCCCCATACCTTGTTGAATTGTATTGGTAATATCAGCTGGGTTCATACCAGAGAAAAGGCCGGCAATTATCGACACCAGTATCAGTGATACTACTGCATGTAATCTCACTTTCATCACTAAGAACAGTAGCAGGGCGATTGAACCCAGTGCTGTCAGAATCAATGACATATCAGACATAAGAGGACTTTTCCTTGTTAGTTAAGTTGTCCACATTTTTGTAGGTTACCGGTAACATGTTACCCGTAATATGGTAGAGTGGGAAGTGACTAAATTCGAGAATTGGCATGAGGTTAACAAAGTGACTGAGAGAAAAAAAGGCAATAGCTATGTGTTCATGGGCGTCTCTAGTTGTGGCAAATCTTCGATTGGTGCCGCGGTCGCAGAGGCTTTAGAGACGAAATTTATTGATGGTGATGATCTGCATCCTAGAGCCAATATTATCAAGATGAAATCTGGCTCACCGCTCAACGATAGCGATCGCGCTCCTTGGCTTGAGCGCATCAACGACGCTGTGTATAGCATTGAGCAAAAGGGTGAGCAGGGGGTTATTGTCTGCTCTGCACTGCGTCGCCAGTATCGTGACTTAATCCGTCAGAACAATAGCAAGCTGGTATTCATTCATCTATACGGAGATTTTGAATTAGTCAAAACACGCATGTTTGCCAGAACAGCCCACTTCATGCCGATTGAGCTACTCAAGAGTCAGTTCGACACGCTGGAAATGCCCGCGACTGATGAAGCTGACGTTATCCAAGTGAGTATAGATGGCACTTTCGAAGAAGTCGTACAACGCTGTATTAATGCGATAAATGGCGAAGGGTAGGGTAAACGTTGGCCATTGAAGTCAAGCGCAAAGTCGTAATGCACATCGGCTTAAACCGCTCAATTTGTTAGAAAAAAGCCACTCCAGAAACTAACTTGGAGTGGCGTAGAGATAATGGTAAGCCTGCGGTACCATCCAATGAGTGTTACGGCGAGCGTTTGTAGACGGAACGTGCGCCGCACCTCAGCCTCAAATAAGCTCACGCATATGAGCGATGACGCGAGCTGCCTATCCTGCTAAACATGATTTAACTCAACATGTGATTAGAACTGTCACTGAAGACTGTTACTCAAAATCGTCCTGCTTCATGCGACTAAGCAATGCCAAAGTAGAATGAGCGCTTTAGCAACCTTGGTTAATATCCCCTTGAGCCTTAAAAGAAGTAGTTAATCCCGACTGCGAAGCTGTTGTCTTCCTGTGCTTCAAGTGCAGGATCATCCATATCACTGAAATCTAGCTTCATCTCGGCAAACATCACAGTGTCGTTACTGTAGCGATAATGCAGCCCCAGCATGGCAAATTGGCGAGTCCATTGACCTTGAATCGGCGTAGCTGCATCAGTGTCTAAATCTAAATAACTGAGTACAACCATGGGCACAAATCCGTTGTCGAATTGATAGGCCGTCATCACCTCGGCACCAGTGGCGTCGTAGAGATCGCCGTTGACCAGTTCATTATTTTTACTTTTGTGAGCGTTAAAGCCCACATAGAGACCGCTGGCCTCCCGTCCTTCGGCATAGTGATAGTAGTCACCATACATGGCACCAATGCCGATAATTTCATTGGTTTCATCGACTTGAGTATTGCCTAAGTGGCCTTCAAAATCGCCGCGGTTAAAACCTGCGAGTAGCTTAAATTTATCGGTTATCGCATAAGTGATACTGGCGCCGTAGCTGCTGTCGAAACTCAGTTCTGAGTTGGTCATCTCGCTACCATCATCGTTTTTTAGGCTGACATCACCATTGGTTTTGGCGGCATATTGCAGGGCGATTTGTACTGGGCCTAAATTATTACGGTAAATGAAGGCGGAATCGGCACGGCCTGTACCTGTGAGGCTGCCATCACCGAAGGTGTAAGCGCCAACGCTGTAACCTGCAAATACGTTCGGTAAATCTGTAGTGCCTGCGACATCGTAGTAGGCGCCCCATTGTTTACCGAAACTCAGGTTGCCCCATGTATCATGGGACATACCAACATAACCTAAGCGGTTATAGAGAAAATCATCGGTTTTTTCGGCGGCGAGTTTGCCCCCTTGCATCACTAGCCCATCGTCGCTGGAGACCATGTTGATCCCCCATTCCGTGGTAGCAAAGGCGGTCCAGCCATTTCTTTCGCTGCGCTCGAAACTAAATCTGAGGCGCGAAGAATCGTCAATAACTGAGGTGTCGTGGCTGTCATTCAAGGCTGCAAACCCTAACCAACCGGTTAAATCTAAGGTGTTTTTTTGATCTTTATAGAGTTCAACCGCCTGACTGCTGGTGGCCGTTAATAGCATAGGTAACACTAAAGCGAGACAAGTCTTATTCATAAATCCCCCGATAATGAGCAAGTATTCTCCAGGGGATCATAGGCTTGGCCTATGATCCCTGAGTTATCGTTAGTCTTGATGTGGATGTTGGTATTAATTGTTTCCGATCATGCGTTAGCCGTATTTAGGCTGGACGTGTGTCGGCAACAGGCGCTTGGTTTGAGATCACGCCGAAAATAGTCCAACCGAAGAAGGTGGCTATGGCGCCAAGCATCACTGCGGTTTCGCCAGAGCTGTACAGAGCGTAAAAGCTATATAACGCACCGATTACGGCGATCACGTTGGCAACGCGGGCTTTATTGATAGGCACTTTTTGCTGTCTTTGCATTATGCCAAGCGCGGCCATAGATAAGATATAAGGCACAATGTTGGTGACGACGGCGAGGTTAACGAGTGCTTCGAACTGCTTACTCAGTGATGGGCTAATGGTCATCAGCGATAATGCTGTTTGGATCGAGACGATAATAGTCATGCCCCAAATTGGCGCATCGGCTTTGCTGACTTTAGAGAAAATTTTAGGAAAAAATCCTTCATCGGCAGAGGCTTTAAACACTTGGGCAATAGTGAACTGCCAACCTAAGAGTGATCCAGTACAGGAGATAATGGCGCAGGCCATCACGATTTTACCAACTACTGGATTAAACATTTGTGCGAAGGCTAAGCCGAATGGCGCATTCGACATGGCAAGCTCGGCATTTGGCACAATACCGGCAATGACGTTAGTGGAAACGATATAAATCACTGCTGCACCTAAGGTACCGCCCATCACGGCGATAGGTACGTTTTTTTCTGGGTTATCGACGGCTTCTGAGTTTGCACAGGCCGATTCTAAACCGAGGAACGCCCACAAAGTCATAGCGATAGAACCGCCTAACGCTTTGAAGAATGGCATATCATGCGGGTTCCATGCGCCTTTATAGAGGTCGATGTCAAACCAGAACCAACCAATTAAAGATACGCCAATCACTGGCAGAATAATTCCCCACACAGTCACGCTACTGACGCGACCCGTGATGCGGGCACCACCGAAGTTAGCAATGGTTGCCAACCAAAGTACACCAATGGTCGCAAGACAAATTGCCATCGGGCTTAAGTTAACTTCCAGCAACACGGCAGCGTAACCCACGGCAGAGATGGCAATCGCGACGTTGGCGATTAACAGCGAGACGGCATAGGTGTAGTTGGCCATAAAGTTGCCAGAACGGCCGAAGGCATACTCGGCATAACCGCCCATACCACCGGATTTTTTACTGAACATACCGCACTTAGCAAAGGCGAAGGCGAGGGCCGTTGACCCTGCAGCTGTTACTAACCAAGATAAAATGGAGATAGTACCGACTTGAGCTAATTGGGTTGGCAGCATAATAATGCCCGAACCCATCATGTTGACTATGGTGATAATAGTTAATTGGACGACGCCAATTTTATTTTCTGATTTACTCATACTAATAACCTAATTTAGGTGACTTATTATAGGATGCATGAATTTGACTGCAGAGTGGGGTTAATAAACTCTGCAGTCAGTCTTCATTATTTATTTAGTACATAGCCCATTGCTTGAATTTTGCCGTCTGCGGTATTTTCGAGATAAACACCTTGCACTGAAGGATCCCCTCATAAATCAGCCATAGCATAGCCATATTTGAGCAACTGATTGGCGAATAATACCCAGGCCGCCAGCAATTCTTTCTCCGTGATTTGATAATCAGGCCGCCTGAGTACCTCCAATCCCAAGCGAATCGTTGAGAGTACCGTTCGATGCCCAATGGTATTGGCCTGAAAATGCTTATCCCAGCCCTGTTGCTGTGCGTGTAAACCAACTAGCCACAACAGGCATTGAACCATCA